>JBOGYB010000303.1:0-3276 GCA_050696555.1 Solirubrobacteraceae bacterium
GCTCGAGCTCGAGCTGCTGGCGCGAGGACTCTTCATCGCCACCGCCGGGTTCCTCGCGGCGTCATTCTTCATATCCGAGAACTACTCCAAGCTCATGTGGATACTGTTGGCGCTCGGACCGGCGATGCTCGCCATAGCCAGGCGCTCGACGTAAAGCTCTTCCACACGCCGGCACATCGCCGCGATCGTGAACTCTCGCCTACGTCGCTCACGGGCGGCCTCTCCCAGCCGCTGCCCCAGCTCGCGGTCGCGAAGCAGCCGCGCGATGGCCGACGCGAGCTCGACGCTATCTCCAGGCTCGACGAGCAGCCCCTGCCGGCCGTCCTCGATCAGATCGGGGTTTCCCCCGACGGTGGTTGCAACCACAGGTCTGGCGGCGGCCATGTACTCCATCACCGAAATCGGGCTTCCCTCGTGATCTGAGCAGCACACCGTCACGTCGAACCCTGGCAGCAGATCGACGACGTCGGTACGCCTTCCGAGCAAGACGACCGTCTCGCCCAAGCCCAGGTCTGCGACCAGCCGCTCGATCGCGGGACGTTCGTCGCCGTCGCCCGCGATGAACACGCGCAGATCGGGGAACTCGACGCGCAACGTACCGGCAGCCCGCACAAGCAGATCGAAGCGCTTGCGGCGGTGCATGAAACCCGCGCTTCCGACCGTGGGCGTGCCGGCTTCCACGCGCAGCAGCTCGCGGGCGTCGACTCCGGAGGTCGGTCGGATCTCTGGAGCGCCATTAGGCACGAAGACGGTCGACTTGGGGGGGATACGCTCTGTCTCGATCATGTAGCGCTGGTCGGCACGGGACACGGCGACGAAAGCGTCGCTGTGTCGAGCGATCATCTCTCTGTCGATCAGTGTGCGCAGACGGTTGGAGCCGTACGGGTCGTTGCGGGTGTGCTCATGGGCGATGATCACGGGCACTCGCGCGAGTCTCCCGGTGAGAACACCCCAGGCGTTGGAACCGAACTTGTGTGCGTGAAGGATGTCTATGCGAAGAGCCCGCAGCAGTCGCACGAACTGCGCCCAGCGCCACACGTCGAGCTTGCGGCGACGGCCGAGCGTGTCGTAGCTCACGTGGGCGTCGCGCAACAACGCTATCGCCTCGTCAACCGCCCGATCGACACCCTCACGCGGCGAGCGACTCGCACAGAGATGGGACTCGAAACGAGTCGGATCCAACCCCGCTGCGATATGTACCGCAAGCAACTCAGCGCCACCGACGACGTCGGCGTGATCTACGAGCGTCATGACGCGTACGCGGCGAGCGGACGATGAGGGAGCCATACTGATAAATCTATGCGCAGTGGAGGCGGCGAGCACAATCACTGCGCGGGACTCGCCCGGCTTTCTCTCCAGCGCTAGAAGCTTCACGCTGCCGCTTGGCCCTCGGATAGACCCAAGCGGGGTGAGCGGCTACCCCATCGACATGCGCGCGAAGGCGGCCGATCCGCACTGGCCGCCCGTCGGGCTCACTCCGCTGGCTGACCAGCTGCACGTCGACGTGATCCAGTGGGCACTCGGTTGCTACGAGCGCCACCTCGCCGGGGAGGGCGAGCGCTGGCTCGCGGGAGCGCTCGCATGCGGCGAGCACCTGGTGACGATTCAGGAGCAAGGCGGCTCTAGGGCTGGCGGGTGGACCCATAACTTCGCCTACCCACACTCGCTACCGCTGCCTGGGCCGTGGTTGTCCGCGATGGCCCAGGGCCAAGGAGCGAGTTTGCTCGTGCGCCTGCACTCCCACACCGGCGAGGATCGCCTTGCGGAAGCGGCACTTACGGCGTTGAAGCCGTTCGCGGTGGCTAGCGCCGACGGAGGCGTACAGGCGATGCTCGACGGTCGAGAGCTCCCTGAGGAGTACCCGACTCAGCCGGCTTCATACGTTCTCAATGGGGCGATCTTTGCGCTGTGGGGGGTGCGAGACGTGGCGGTCGGCCTCAGCGACAGCGACGCGCGGAGTCGGTTTCTGGAGGGGGCGCAAACGCTGGCGCTCAACCTCCATCGTTGGGATACGGGACGCTGGTCACGCTACGACCTCTTCCCTCATCCCATTCCCAACCCGGCGAGCTCCTTCTACCACGCGCTGCACATCAGTCAACTGGAAGCGATGGAGATGTTCGCGGCTCATGAGGAGTACGAGCGCGTGCGAGCACGCTTCGCCGCATACGCCGCCTCCGCGCGTCTGCGTCGGCTCGCCTTCCTCGACAAGTGCGTGTACCGGATGTTGGTGCCTCGCAATCGCCTGCTGGCGCACCGGCTTCCATGGACCCGCAAGCTTCGAGGATGAGCGATGACACACTCGTGCTCTGCTACCACGCGCTGAGCGAGCACTTCCCTGCCCAGCTGTCGACCACACCCGAGCGCTTCGCTCGCCAACTGCGGCAACTGGCTCGCCGAGGCTATGAGGGCGTGACCTTCGCCGAGGCGGTGGGGCACACCACGGGGCCAAAGGTGGCGGTGACATTCGACGACGGGTATCGGTCGGTCCTGCGTCTGGGCCTTCCGATCCTCGACGAGTTGGGATGGCCGGCCACCATCTTCGTCCCAACCGATTTCGTCGGTAGTGATTTGCCGATGTCGTGGGCCGGGATCGACCACTGGGTCGGAGGGGAGCACGAGAGCGAGTTGCTGCCGCTGGACTGGGAGGAGCTCGAGCTACTCGCCAACCATGGATGGGAGGTGGGATCGCATACCTGCTCCCACCCAAGGCTCACAGAGCTTGACGACGATTCCCTGACACGCGAGCTAACCGTCTCGAAGGCATCCTGCGAACAGCACATGAAACGTCCCTGCCCGTCGCTCGCGTACCCCTACGGGGACGTCGATGCCCGAGTGGAGAGGGCCACCGGGGCCGCCGGTTACCGGGCCGCGGCTGCTCTGCCGTCCCAACCCGGCCCCGAGAACGCCCTGGAGTGGCCACGCGTCGGCGTCTACTACAAGGACAATCAGGCGCGCTTCTCAATCAAGTGCTCACCGTTGGTGCGGCGCCTACGCCGGCGCCGAGGGAGGAACCGTTAGGCGCGCTACGCGCCCTTGACGTGACGGCTCATGCCGCCGTGACGCGCGACCTTGCGAGCGTGCTTGACGTGGCGATGATGACGCTTGACGCCTTTGGCATGACGACGATGCTTGCTGTGGGCACGATGAGCGCGCTTGAGATGCCGGGCTAGTGCGGCGAACGCGCGATGATGATGCTTTTTCGTGCTCGTCGGGCTGTTTGTTGGTGTTGTGTAGGTGGTGGTGCTGGTGGTTGTGAAGGGTTGGGTTGGGGGTTGG
>JBOGYB010000304.1:0-3274 GCA_050696555.1 Solirubrobacteraceae bacterium
TGTGGAGATAGCCCTACTCCGCGTACGCGCGCGCGAGTCACCCCAAATTCAATACAACCTCACGCCGCCCCGGGAGGCCCGCTGAAGCGCTGCTCCCCCTCGGGTAGGCGGCCATCGCGTCCCACATAACCGTCCTTGCCTCCTGCGCACAGGTACACGGCGTCGCCATCGCCCACGTTGCGTACCTTGCGCAGGGTGGCGGCATCCACGCGCGCCGACCCTCCCTCTGAGAGTCGATGGGTGGTGCCGTCGCCGAACTCCATCTCGATCGTGCCGCGGTGCACGAAGTACAGCTCCTCCTGCTCGTCGTGGAAGTGGCTACCGCTTTCAAAGCCCTGGGGCATCGAGATGACGTTGACTCCGAACGCCGTCACACCCAACCCCTTGCGCAGCTTGCGAAAGCCGTAGCCGTCGCCCAGCGCGTCGAGATCCTCCGCCACGGCGTAGCCCTCGCCGACAGTCACCTTGGGGTACTCGGATGCCTCCATCATTGTCTCCTTTGGGTTGCCTGTGTGCTGCTCTGCCTGTCTTTCAGTGGTCGGCCACCACCCCGCCGGGGGGGGCGAGTGGCCTGTTCTCGCCGGCCCACCGCACGAGCCCCCCGCGCATCGACAGCGCCGTGTAGCCAGAGGCGCGGAAAGCCTGCGCCGCCATATCTGAGCGTGAGCCCACGCGGCAGTAGAACACCACCGGCCGCGCCGCCTCGATCTCGCTCGCCCGCGCGCTCAGCTCCACAAGTGGGATGTGGAGGGTGTCGGCGATGTAACCCGCCTCGCGCTCGTAGGGCTCGCGCACGTCCACTACTTGCAGCCCAGGGTCCCGGGTCATCCACTCCGATAGCTGCTCGGGGTCGATGTCGGTTTGAGTGGAGTCCACCGGTGTGCCCATCGGGGGTGAGGGTAGCGTCCCGCCACACCCGCGGCGGGGTGGGCGCGCCGGGTGCGCAAAGGCGTCTAGGATCAGCACACCATGCAAGAGACCCTCACCGACCTCTACACCATCCCGCAGGAGCACCTGGACTTCTGCGCCACCATCAAGCAGATCGCCCAGGAGAAGATCGCCCCGCGCTCGGCGGAGATCGACGAGCAGGCCGAATACCCGTGGGACATCCGCAAGGTGCTCGCCGAGCAGGACATTTTGGGCCTTCCGTTTCCCACTGAGTACGGGGGCACCGGCACCGGCACCCTGATGCTCAACATGGGGGTGGAGGAGATCGCCAAGGTGGACGGCGCATGTGCGCTCATCCTGATGGTGCAGGAGCTCGGGACGCTCCCCATCCAGCTGTTTGGCTCCGATGAGATGAAGGCGCGCTTCCTTCCCAAGTGCGCCACCGGCGAGTGGTCGCCCGCGTTCGCGCTCTCAGAGCCAGAAGCGGGGAGCGACCCGGCGGGGATGCAGACGACCGCTGTGCTCGACGGCGAGGAATGGGTCATCAACGGCACCAAGAACTGGATCACCAACCTCGGTGTTGCCGACTTCTACGTAACCTTCGCAGTCACCGACCGCGAGAGCAAACGCATCACCGCGTTCGTCGTGGAGGCCGATCGCCCGGGTTTCAGCGTGGGCAAGCTCGAGCACAAGCTCGGCATCCGCGCCTCACCGACGGGGCAGCCGATCTTCGACGAGGTGAGGGTCCCGCAAGAGAACGTGATCGGTGAGGTGGGCAAGGGGTTGTCGGTTGCCCTCGCCACGCTCGAGCGCACGCGCCTGGGTGCCGCCGCGCAGGCGGTGGGAATCGCCCAGGGGGCCACCGACTACGCGGTGGCATATGCCCGCGAGCGCAAGCAGTTCGGCAAAGCCATCAACGAGTTCCAGGGCATCCAGTTCAAGCTGGCTGACATGGAAACCCGCACCGCCGCCGCCCGCGAGCTGCTCTACAAGGCGTGCGCGATGGCCGATCAGGGCCATCCCCTGCGTGCCAAGTACTCCTCGATGGCGAAGGTGTTCTGCTCGGACACCGCGATGGCGGTGACCGTCGAGGCGGTTCAGGTGCTGGGTGGCTACGGTTATGTCAAGGAGTATCCGGTGGAGCGCATGATGCGAGACGCGAAGATCACACAGATCTACGAGGGCACCAACGAGATCCAGCGGGTCGTGATAGCTCGCACGCTCAGGTAGCCCCGCTCAGCGGGCACGCCCGCCGGGGTGCACACGTGCTCCAACCGGCACGTGCAGATGTGGCGTAGGGCGCCCCGTGCGAGCCCGGGGCGCCCTTCCGCCATCTCGTCGTTATCTATCGCCCACCGGGCTTAGCCGGCTGAGCCTTCCTGGTTCTGGTGGTTGCCCTGTTCGGTGCCGTTGTTGTTCTGCGCCGAGGAGCTGGTGTCGGCGTCGTTTGACTGGTTCACGTCGCCGCCATGATCTTTGTGGCCGTGGCTTTTGCAGCCGCAATCACGGCCTTTGGAGTCTTTGCCACCCTTGGAGTAGGGCGCATTGACATTTTCCTGCTGATTGGTGGCCGTGCTTTCGGCCGTTTGATTGGTGGTGTTGCTGTTGTTGCCAGTCTGAGACTGGTCGACCTCTTGGCCACCTTTGGAGCTATGGCCGTCTTTCGAGCAGCCACAGTCGTGTCCGTGGCTGCCTTTGCCGCCAGATGAACCTTCCTGGTCTTGGTGGTTGCTCTGTTCGGCGCCGTTGTTGTTCTGCGCCGAGGAGCTGGTGTCGCCTTTGTTCGACTGGTGCACGTCCCCGTTGTTCGAGTCCTTGCTGAGGATCGCTACAGGGGCGTTGATGTTGGTCTGCTTGTTCGTGGCCGTGCTTTCGGCTGTTTGATTGGTGGTGTTGCTGTTTTCGCCGGTTTGGGACTGCTCGACCTTAGAGCCGTCTTTGGGGCTTTGGCCGTCTTTGGAGCAGCCACAGTCCTGTCCGTGGCCGCCTTTGTCGCCGGCGGAGCCTTCTTGGTTCTGCCGGTTGCTCTGTTCGGTGCCGTTGTTGTTCTGCGCCGAGGAGCTCGTTTCGCCTTCGTTTGATTGATTCACGTCCCCGTTGTTCGCACCCTCGCTCATGATCGAGACGGGGGCGTTCACATTGGTCTGTTCGCTCGAGGCCGTGCTGTTGGCCGTCTGGTTGGTTTCGTTGCTGTTGGTGGCCGTCTGGATCTGCTTCACGAGCCCACCCAGGGAGCCGCCGCCCGCGAGCGCGGTGCTCGGGGCCACCGCGAGCGCGAGCACGCTCACAACAACCATCGCCAAATGATGGCGTTTCATAGATACCGCTCCTTTCAAAGAGCTTTGACTTGATTTCCAAAGGGCGCCGGATCGAGTCGATCCAGCAC
>JBOGYB010000305.1:0-3271 GCA_050696555.1 Solirubrobacteraceae bacterium
CTCGCCGCCACGAAATCCCAAGGTCACATCGGCCCCAACCTCGACATCAGGCTCGGATCGCAGATCGCGACCGAAGCCGGGCGCAAGGCGCTTGTGCTGAACGCGATCCAGGAAGGCCGCGCGCGCTGCCTCGGCCAGATGCCGGCGCTGCTCTACCAGGGCAAGGACGCCGAAGCGATCGCCGATTTTCTGGCTGCCGTAGCTGGGCACTGAGTCTTCCCGCCCCACTCGGTAATAACTCCCCAAAATGGGGAGGAGAGAATCTCTGTGCGGGTCGATGCCGCCGAGGCCGCTGTTAGGATCGCTCGCCGATGTCACAACCAGCCGAGGCCCGAGAGTGGTGGGCCGACGTCGAGGATGTGCGCGAGCGGATAGAACGCCGCCGCGAGCGTGAGCGAAGGGCACGCCGCAGTGTCCACCCGACCGCGGTTTCCGCCACTCGGAGGGGTGTGCGCGAGATACGGTCTGGACGGCGTCTTGTGGTTGTTAGCGATACTGCCAATGCGGTTCCCTTTCCGCGGGATACCCGCAGGCGCCCACGCAGGCGCCTCGCGCACGTTGCGGGGCCGCGCCCCGATCGCGTCGCCGCGTGGGCGGTGGCGCTCGGGTTCCTGCTCGTACTCGCTGCGATTCTCAGCGCGCACGGGTAGTCCCCAGTGCCTCTGATGCGAGTTTGGCCATCCGTCCAAGGCGGACGGGAGGGCCATCCACTACGCTCAGGCTGAGATGGCGGGGATCGCGCAGGCGAAGAGCACTCAGGATGTGAAGGCGCTGGTGGAGGAGCGCAACATTCGCTTCATCCGCTTCTGGTTCACCGACATCCTCGGGCAGTTGAAGTCGTTCTCGATCAACTCCCAGGAACTCGACGACGCATTCGAGGAGGGGATGGGGTTCGACGGGTCTTCGATCACCGGCTTCAACGCGATCGAGGAGTCGGACATGATCGCGATGCCCGACCCCTCAACGTTCGCGGTGCTCCCATGGCGCCCGGAAGAGCAGGGGGTGGGGAGGATGTTCTGCGACATCATCACCCCCGAGCGCGCCCCCTACGAGGGCGACCCCCGCCATGTGCTGCGGCGAGCCGTCGAGCGCGCGAAGGCGATGGGCTTCGACACCTTCAACGTGGGCCCCGAGCTCGAGTACTTCCTCTTCAAAGACTCGAAGTCCACCGAGGTGCTCGACGAAGGTGGATACTTCGACCTCACGACGCTCGATGCCGGTACCGATGTGCGCCGCGAGACCGTCCTCGCGCTGGAGCAGTTGGGGATCCACGTGGAGTACACACACCACGAGGTGGGCCCCTCCCAGCATGAGATCGACATGCGCTACGCGGACGCGCTGAAGATGGCGGACGATTGCATGACCTACCGCATCACCGTGAAGGAGTACGCGGTGAAGTACGGGTGGCACGCCACCTTCATGCCGAAGCCCCTGTTCGGGGAGAACGGCTCTGGCATGCACACCCACCAATCGCTCTTCAAAGACGGCAAGAACGCCTTCTATGACGCCGACGACCAGTACTTCCTCTCCGATGTAGGGAAGGCTTTCATCGCCGGTCAGCTCAAGCACGCAAGGGAGATCTGCTCGATCTTCGCGCAGTGGGTGAACTCCTACAAGCGTTTGGTGCCCGGGTACGAGGCGCCGGTGTACGCGGCGTGGTCGCGGCGCAACCGCTCGGCGCTCGTGCGTGTGCCCCTCTACCACCCTGGCAAGGAGCAGGCGACACGTATGGAGCTGCGCTGCCCCGACCCCGCCTGCAACCCCTATCTCACGTTCGCGGCGCTGCTGCAGGCCGGATTGGAGGGGATCGAGAAGGGTTACGAGCTGCCCGATCCGATGGAGAAGAACCTCTACCATCTCGCCGCCGAGGAGCGCCGGCGCCTAGGTATCGAGCAGTTGCCGGAATCGCTCGGTGAGGCGATCGAGATAACCGCCGAGTCGGAGCTCGTGCTGCGTACGCTCGGGGAGCACATGTTCAATCGCTACGTCGAGATCAAGCGCCAGGAGTGGGAGGACTACCGCGTGCAGGTCACGCAGTGGGAGCTGGATCGATACCTGGCAATCCTGTAGGGATTGGGCGCGCGTGCCTCACGCATGAGTGGGCTCCCATCCGCGGGAGTAGTTAGGATGCCGCCATCGTGCGTTTGCGCTCTCTCCAGCCGATCTGCGCGCTGCTCGTGCTCGTGCCGGCGCTGCTCGCCGGTTGCGGTAGCTCCTCGTCCAGCTCTTCCGGCAACGGAGTGGCTTCCAAGAGCGCCACCGACATCGTCAGCGAAGCGAAGGCCGCGGCCGACAGCGCCAGCTCGGTGCACGTGTCGGGTTCGGTCAAGAGCGCCGGCGCGCCGGTTACGCTCGACCTCAACCTCTCCTCCGGCAAAGGTGGCAAGGGGGAAATCTCCCAGGGTGGGTACACCTTCAAGCTGATCTTGGTGGGGGACACCGCTTACATCAGCGGGAGCTCCTCGTTCTACAAGCATTTGGGCGGCGCGGCCGCGGTATCTCTACTGGCAGGCAAGTGGCTGAAGGTGCCGGTGAGCACTGGCGAATTTGCATCGTTCAGCTCACTCACCGACATGCGCAAGCTGCTCGACACCACGCTCTCAAGCAACGGAACGCTTCAGAAGGGCTCCACCTCCACAGTGGGTGGGCAGCAGGCGATCGCGGTCACCGATAGCACCAAGGGTGGGACCCTTTACGTCGCCACCACCGGCAAGCCCTATCCCTTGCAACTCTCAAAGGGGGGGTCGGAAAGCGGCACGATCTCCTTCGCTGACTGGAATGCCCCCGTTACGATCGAAGCCCCTGCCAACTCGGTGGATCTGGCTGAACTGAAGGGTCTCGGCGGCAGCCACTGACGCTCCCCTGTAGACGCTAAGAGCCGGGACGCGAAGCCGGGATCGCGCAGGCGATGGGGCGCATGGGGGAGAGTTGCCAGTGCATTACCTGCAGTAGATGCCCGAACGACGTGGGGTGTCGGGGGGCGATTGCCTTGAGCAGGTCGATGACTCCCGCGCTGTGGCGCTCGTACTGCTGCTCGCCCGTGAGCTGAGCGAGTCGCAACAACCCCATAGCGGCGCTCGACCCTCCTGCCGGGATAGGTGAGTCCTCCAACTCCTTGCGCCTCACGATCAGCGCTTCTCCGTCCGTCGCGGTGGAGAAGAAGCCTCCGTTCTCGGGGTCTGAGAAGCGCGCGATCAGAGTGTCGGCGAGTGCCTTTGCCTCGATGAGCCAGCGCTCCTCGCAAGTGGCTTCAAACAGGGCAAGCATGGCC
>JBOGYB010000306.1:0-3264 GCA_050696555.1 Solirubrobacteraceae bacterium
CCTCGGAGTCGATCACGAGCGCTCCGGAGCGCTCGCGCGCCGATTGCAACGCCGCCGCCGCCTCGCGCGCGGCCGTGAGCGGTGCACCCCACGGTTCCGGTGCGGACCGGGAGCCGGCAAAGAGGCGATCCACCTGCTCGTAGTCGAGGCGCATATCCGAGCGGATGATGGATCGGTAGAAGCTAGTGGAGGAAACCTCCGCGCCACGCAACACCAGCTCGACGGTGACCGCGAGACGTTCCACCCCGGGGGCCAGCGAACAGGCGTCGCTGGAGAGCGCGTGCGGGAGCATCGGCTCGACCGCTCCGGGCACATACACGCTCGTGGCGCGACGGCGTGCCTCCAGGTCCAGCGGTGAGTCGAGCGGTACGTGGGCGGCGACGTCGGCGATGTGCACCCACACCCGCACCGTGGGGTGGGCGGGATCCGATTCAATGCGCTCAGCCGAGATCGCGTCGTCGAAGTCGCGTGCGGTGGCGGGATCGACCGTGAAAGTCGGCAGGTCCCGCAAATCGGTCCGCCGCTCACGCTCAGCGTCCGCCCAGGCCCGTGTGGCGGCCATGCGCGCCTCGTGTTCGATCGCGGGGGGAAACTCCCGCGAGAGCCCCGCCTCGAGCATCAACCGCTCGATCGCGTCGCTCGCCGTCTCCGTGCGCTCGCTGGGGGGCCACACCACGCGCGTATTGGAGGAGGTCCTCGAACGAGCACCGCCTATCCGCTTGCCCTTGCCGGGTGAAGGCCCCTTGCCAGACGTAGCGCCCTTACCGGGTGCAGAGCTAGTCCTTCTGGCCGATGGGGTGCCTTTGCTCTTTCCCTTGCGCGCCGGCCCGCCGTGCGAGCGCCCCCCGCGTGGAGGGCTCATTTGACCTTCGCGGCGAGCATGGCGAGCGCGACTTGCAGCCCGTGTTCGCTGTCGATGCCGTGAGGAACGAGCACTTCCGGTGTGACTCCTGCCCCCTCTTTCACCCCTGAGCCACCGAGGTTGCGACCATTGGGGGTGTAGTACTCCCCCACCGTGATCTTGATCGCGCCACCCCCTGAGAGCGGCTCGAGCTCCTGGAAGACCCCCTTGCCGTAGGTGTGAGTGCCCACGACGGTCGCGCGGTGGTGGTCTTGTAGCGCCGCGGTCACGATCTCAGATGCCGAGGCGGTGTTGTGGTCGACGAGCACCACCACCGGGATGCGAGTGGAGATCGCACCCCCGGCGGCAGTGAGCACAACCGTCGGTTGGGTACGCCCGCGCGTGGTGACTATGACACCGGAGGGGACGAAGATGCTCGCCACCAAGCGCGCCTCGCTGACCAGCCCCCCGCCGTCGGCACGTAGGTCGAAGACGATCCCGCGGGCCCCCTGTTTGAGAAGGCCCTGCACCGCGTCATAAAGCTCGCCGTGGGAGCCTTCGGAGAAGGTCGCGAGGTACACCCACCCCAGCTTCACTCCGTGGAAAGTGCGTATCGTCGAGGCCACCACGGGCTCGGAGATAGTGGCGCGCGTGACAGTCACGGTGTGCTTGCCTGCGGCGGGGGAGGTAAGCGTGAGCCGCACGCTGGTGCCGGGTGGGCCCTTGATGAGCGCAGTGGACTTTTCAGCGGGGACCCCCCGCAGTGAGCGCCCGTTGACCGCGACGATCGTGTCCCCCTGTTTCAGTCCCGCTCGTTGCGCGGGAGAGGCGTCGAATACGCGTGCGATCTTCAAGCCTGTGGGCCTGGGATCAACCGACACTCCGATCCCCGCGAAGCTCACCGGCTGGTCAAAGCCCTTGAATTCCTTCGGGGAGAGGTAGGTGGAGTAGGGGTCGTGCAGGCTCGACACCATCCCCGCGATCGAGGAGCTCGCGAGGCTCGACTTCGGTATCGGACGGTAGTAGTCGCGAGCGACTTTCTCGATAGCTTCGTTGACGACCTGTGTTTCGTGGTTTGCCACGAACGCGTTACGCAGGAACCCGGGGAGCTCTTTTGGATGCCCCCCCAGCCACAGGCCGAGCACAAGCAGCACGGGCAGCAGCAGCGCAAGGATCGCCACGAGGTGCTGTCGTTTAGGGGAGGGCATACCCCCAGCCTATGCGGTGGGGCGCCTCTTGACGCCCACCACGTCCTTCGCGCGACGAGGGCGCATCGATCTCGCGAGGGACTCAGACCCGGAGGAAGCGGCGCAGGGAAATACCGGACCCCGCGGCAGAGACGGCGACGGCGCAGCCCATGAGCACAACGATGAGCAACCGGAAGTCGATCATCGCGGGTTGGGAGATCAGCTTCACGGTGCCCGCGAGGGGGTCGATGAGGGTGATCTTCGCGAGCGCGAGCAACCCGATCGCGCACACCCCACCGAGCGCACCAAGGAAAAGCCCCTCGATGACGAACGGCCAGCGGATGAACCAGTCGGTGGCGCCCACGAGCTTCATCACCTCCACCTCGCGACGGCGCGAGAAGAGCGAGAGGCGGATGGTGTTCGAGACAAGCAGCATCGAGGAGAAGATCAAGAGGGCAGCGAGCAGCGCCATCGTGATCTTCACGATGCGTGTGGCGGAGAGGATCTTGTCGGTTTGCGCCTGGCGGTTCTGCACCGCGGTGATCGCCGAGTCGGTGACCAGCCGGGTGCCCGCTGGGCTTGACTGGTCGAGCTCGGTGCGCAACGCGTTGGCGTCGTCGGGGTTGGAGGGGGTGATGCGCAGGATGTCCGGCAGGGGGTTGTACCCGATTAGCTGGAAGGCCTGGGGGTTCAGCTTGCGCTCCTGTTCGTACCCGACCTGCTTTGAGACGAGTTCGACGTGCCCCACGTAGCGGGCGTGCTGCACCTCGCTACGTACGCGCGCGACTTCCGCGGGGGTGGCTGTTGTGTTCAGATCGACATCCACCACCACCCGGCCGCGAATCGAGTTGGCGGCGCCGTTGGTGGCTTGCACCACCGGGATGAACACACCGAGCACGAGAGTGGTCACCAATACACAGGAAAGGGCGGCAAACGACGGCGCGGGGTTCCTGCGCATCGAGCGGGTGGCCTCCTTGAGGAAGAACCCCGGCTTCACCGGCGGGCGCCTCCACGCGGGCGGTCGGAGGGCTCGGGGGCTTTGGTTTCGCGCTTCAAGCGCTCCGCGAGATCGCCCGTCGTCTCATCTTGCGCGTAAAGCCCGGTGGCCTCGTCGCGGACGATGCGCCCCAGCTTGAGCTCGATCACGCGGCGGCGCATCTTGTCCACCATCTCGTTGTCGTGGGTGGCAACGACGACCGTCGTGCCGGCACGGTTGATGCGGTAGAGGAGCTGCAT
>JBOGYB010000307.1:0-3262 GCA_050696555.1 Solirubrobacteraceae bacterium
TCCCGGTGGATGTCACTGAGAGCATGGTGCGCGATTGCGCGCAAGAGCTCACAAGCGAGTACCCGGGGCTGCGTGTGCATGGAGTGATCGGGGACTTCGAACGTCACCTCAACCGCGTCCCCGAGCCCGTGGGTCCGCGCCTGGTGGTGTTCTTGGGTGGGACGATCGGGAACTTCCCCCCTGGCAGCCGCCGACGTTTCCTGCGCGAGATCGGAAGGTTGCTCGGTCCGGACGACCATTTGCTCATGGGTACAGACCTCGTGAAGGACCCGGACGTACTCACCCAGGCTTACGACGACGCGGAGGGGGTCACCGCCGAGTTCAATCGCAACCTCTTGACTGTGCTCAACCGCGAGCTGCGCGCAGACTTCGACCCCGACGATTTCGAGCATGTTGCGGTGTTCAACCGCGAGCACGAGTGGATCGAGATGCGCTTGCGAGCGCGGCGCGCACACACGACGACCGTGCGGGACCTGGACCTATCGGTGCACTTCGAGCTGGGCGAGGAGATGCGCACGGAGATCAGTGCGAAGTTCACGAGAGACCGCATCGAGGGAGATCTCTCCGCGGCGGGCCTCGAGTTGGTGAGCTGGCTCACCGACCCGGAGGAATTGTTCGCTCTCACTCTCTCGAAGCCGACGTCCGACGCGATTTCGTCCGACTGAGCATCGCCCTTCTACACCTTGTCTGCCGTCCAACCCCCCGCCTGAGATGGGCATCGAGGAGGCTATCGCCATCGCGGCCGCGGGTTTCGCGGCAGGCACGATCAACACGGTGGTGGGCAGCGGCACACTGATCACCTTTCCCGTGTTGCTCGCGTTCGGGTACCCACCGGTGACGGCCAACGTGTCGAACAATGTCGGACTTGTCCCCGGGTCGGTGTCGGGGGCGGTGGGCTACAGG
Source organism: Solirubrobacteraceae bacterium (assembly GCA_050696555.1). Taxonomy (GTDB): domain Bacteria; phylum Actinomycetota; class Thermoleophilia; order Solirubrobacterales; family Solirubrobacteraceae; genus Palsa-744. The sequence continues at coordinate 904 of JBOGYB010000307.1, forward strand.
AGGGAGCTATACGGACAGAGAGACAACGCCATACGCCTTGGGATCGCATCCGCGCTTGGCGGGATCACAGGGGCCGTACTGCTGTTGTCGCTGCCGTCATCGGCATTTGAGGCGATCGTGCCGGTGTTCATAGGGATTGCACTCACGCTGGTGATCGTGCAACCAACCATCACCAAGATGCTCATGAGGCGCCCGGCACTACCCGGACGCCGGCACCGCCTGATGACCCTTGCGGCGCTTTACGCCACAGGCGTATACGGCGGCTATTTCGGAGCCGCTCAAGGCATCCTTCTGCTTGGGATACTCGGTTTGGCGCTTCCGCAGGATCTGCACCGCACAAACGCGTTGAAGAACGTCCTTGCCGGCCTGGTGAACGGTGTCGCCGCGGTGTTCTTCGTGGTGGCCGCTCACGTCGAGTGGGTTCCCGCGGGGATCATCGCCGCGGGGTCCATCCTCGGCGCACAGGTGGGAGCGCGCTACGGGCGACGCCTGCACCCGAACGCTCTGCGGGCTCTCATTGTGGTGGTGGGTGTCACCGCGATCGTGCGCTTGCTGGCGAGCTGACGGTCAAGCGCTCACCGATACCCTCCACGCCCTTCCCTTGGTTGGAAGCGCACCCTGATCGGCCTGCCTGGGAGCCCCGGTGTCGATACTCTCCCTGCGTGCAAATCGAGGGGAGCTCGGCGATTGTCGTGGGAGGGGCCTCTGGTCTCGGAGAGGCGAGCGTGCGCGCGCTCCACGAGCGAGGCGCCACTGTGACGGTGGCGGATGTGAACGCCGAGAAGGGAACAGCGCTCGCGAGAGAGCTGGGCTTGGAGTTCGTGGCGTGCGACGTGCGCGAGGAGTCACAGGTGCAGGCGGCGGTGGAACGCGCCGCGGCAGCCGACGGCGGACTGCGCATCGCCGTGTGTTGCGCGGGGATCGGCTGGGCACAGAAGGTGGCGGGCTCGAAGGGACCCCACCCGCTGCTCCCCTTCGACACCACCATTCAGATAAATCTCCTCGGCACGTTCAACGTGCTGCGCTTGGCCGCCACGGCGATGATCGCGGCGGAGCCGCTGCAGGACGGGGAACGTGGAGTGTGTGTGAACACCGCTTCGGTCGCAGCGTTTGACGGACAGATCGGTCAGATCGCCTACTCGGCGTCCAAGGGCGGGATCGTGGGGATGACCCTCCCTGCCGCGCGTGACCTCTCGACGCAGGGAATCCGCGTGAACACGATCGCCCCCGGGCTGTTCGACACGCCGTTGCTGGCGGCACTACCCGAGGAGGCGCGTCAGAAACTGGGCGCCGGGGTGCCGTTCCCTCAACGGTTGGGCTCGCCCGCGGAGTACGCCCAGCTTGCATGTCACATAGTCGAGAACCGGATGCTCAACGGAGAGGTGATCCGGCTCGACGGCGCGCTGCGCATGCCACCGCGCTGAGAGCGGCTACTGGTCGAGCCCGAGCGCCAGCACGAGCGCGGCGTTCATACGCCTCACCGTCAATGCGTCGAGCTCGCCACGGCGGCGCACAAGCCGGTCCTTGGGCACGGTCATCACCCAATCGCAGTTGGCAACGCTCGGCTCCTCGAGCCCATGAGAGCGTGACAACTCCACCTCGGCTGGGTGACCTCGGACAGTTTTTGTGACTGCTACGCACACGAGCCGGTTCAGCACGGGGACCGCCGTTTGGCGCGTGGCGACTATCACGGGTCGGACGACAGGGCCGAGGTCGGCGTCCCAGACCTCGCCGCGCGCGATCACTTAGGCAGCTCGGCCGCCAGCGCAATCGCCGAGTCGAGCATATGCGTCTCGTCGTCGGTCAGCGGTATCTGCTCGTAGGCAAGCGCGTAAGCGCTCGATATCCGCTGCTCGCGCGCCTCGGCGCCAAGCTTGCGTATCGCAGCGCGTATAGCTTCCGCGCGCGTGCAGAAGCCCGACTGACTCACGATCGAGTCGAGCTGACGAAGCTCCTCCTCGCTGAGGCGCACCGCAATCTGTGACATGCGGTAAGCATACCACTATGACATGCAGCCACCGCCCGTGCTGCGCGTGCGGCTCCATTTGGCGCGGTCAGGCCTCTTTGCCAAACGTACAAGCGCTCGAGTGAGCCGCCGGTTGCGCGCCGGCTGCAAGGGCCAGCGCACAGAGCATGCCCGCGAGCGCACCTGTCGAGGCGGTGAACACACCGATCTTCTTCATCACTCGCTCCCTCTCGTCTCCAGTTGGTTAAGAAAGCCGTTCCACCAACATCGCCATGCCCATACCGCCGGCGACGCACATCGACTCGATCCCGTACTTCCCACCCTTCGTCTCCAGGTTGTTGAGCAGGGTGGTCATGATGCGCGCCCCGGTCATCCCGAAGGGGTGGCCGAGGG
>JBOGYB010000308.1:0-3261 GCA_050696555.1 Solirubrobacteraceae bacterium
GGTTAGGCCCTGTAGCGAACAATCACCTTGTTCTTACACCCGACCAGCTTCCAAGGTCGATTCCGCGGTAGGTAGCGCATGATGAAGGTCTTACGACCGGGACCGTTGCAGTCGACGATTCCGTGGCCATAGACGAGCGCGATGTGGTCTTTGCCGGCGCCGGTCCAAATGTGGTTGTAGCCGTGACTTGCGTACAACCAATCTTCGCCGGGACCCCCGTGGAGACGGTCGACCTGGCCGGTGGGCTGATCGCCGGCATGCGAGTCCCCCCAGATCACATCCCCCATGTTGCCGGCATATATCGTGTCGCTCGAGGCGCCCCCGAGTAGCTCGTTGTGGACGCTCTTCCACCCACGCATCGTGCCGCTTTCGTTTTTGGGATGGCCTTTGTGGTGACCGATGCGCGGCCACCCGGTGTGATCTGCCATCCCGGCAGCAAGACCGGAGTAGGACAGGACGAGGGCACCCGTGAGCCACACGAGCATTCGAAGCCGTCCGATTTGCGAACGCAATCCCATCTTTCCCTACATCGGCAGATCTCCGATAGCGCTATACAGCGTTCTGTCACGTACCGATCCGCGGCGGCGAGCCTAACCGTGCGGTCACCTCAAGCGCATATAAAAATCCGCAAATTGCGGGCGAAACAGGCTGCGAGAGCTTCGCTCAGCGTCCGCCGGCCATCGCCGGCAGGATGACTACGGTGTCGCCATCGCCAACCGTGGTATCGAGCCCGTCGAGTACACGCACATCCTCGTCATTGAGGTAGACGTTGACGTAGCGGTTGAGCTCCCCGTCGGCCGCGAACAGCTGGTCGGCGGTGGCTGGATGAGAGTTGGCGAGATCACGCAGGATCTCACCGACGTTCCCACCTGAAGCCGACACCTCGCGCTCGCCGCCAACCGACGCGCGCAGAACCGGGGGAATCTTGATCGTCGCCATAAGCTCGCGGCAGACTACCCGGCTGCGGCGCAGAATGCCTCATAGTCAGGAAACACACCCATCTCCTCGTCTGATATCTCATCCGGGGGACGCGAGCAGATCGGGCAATCGGGGTCGCGGTGGACCTTCACCTCGCTCAACGTCGCAGAGAGTGCGTCATACAGAAGCAGACGCCCGATCGCGGGATCGCCGATGTCAAGGATGAGCTTCACGACCTCCGTGGCCTGCAGCAGACCCATCGTCCCGGGGAGCACACCCAGCACGCCGTTAGCGCCACAGGAGGGCGCGAGCTCGGCTGGTGGGGGCTCACGGAACAGGCAGCGGTAGCAGGGGCCCTCATAGGGCTTGAACACCGACAATTGACCGTCAAATCCCAGGATGGAGGCTGACACCACCGGGATCTTCAACCGCACAGTGGCGTCGTTGAGCAGATAACGGGTGGGGAAGTTGTCGACTCCGTCCACGATCACGTCGTAGCCGGAGATGATGTCCATGATGTTCGAGGCATCCAACCGCACCGGGTACTTGATCACGTTGACGTCGGGGTTGAGTGCGTGGATCGACTCCTCGGCGGAGTCCACCTTGGGGACACCGATGCGCTGGGTGGAGTGGATCACCTGGCGCTGGAGGTTTGATAGGTCAACGTCATCGTCATCCACAATCCCCAGGGTGCCCACCCCGGCGGCAGCAAGGTAGAGCGCAGTAGGCGAACCCAAGCCACCGGCGCCAAGCAAGAGCACCTTGGCGTCGAGCAGCTTCTGCTGGCCCTCTGTGCCGATCTCGGGAATGAGCAGGTGGCGCGAATAGCGATCGCGCTGCTCGGGAGTGAGCGTGCGGGGAACATCGACGTCGTAGCCACGGTCCTTCCAGAGAGTAATACCGCCCTTCATCGACTCGACGTGCTCGTAGCCCATGTCCTGTTCGAGCGTGCGCGCACCGTAAGCCGAGCGGTTACCCGATGCGCAGTAGAGGATGATGTGGGCGGAACGGTCGGACACGATCCCCTCGATACGGGTCTCCAGGTAGCTGCGCGGCACGTGCTTTGCGCCGGGGAGCAGTCCCGAGGAGAGCTCGTCGGTCTCTCGCACATCGATGATCACCGCGCCCTCCTGCAGCAGCTCCTTGACCTCGGAGGGGTCAACCTCGTCGATTTCGCTCTTCACCTGGCGCAACAGCTCTGCGCTGGACGGGCTCATCTGGAAACTCCTGAATCGCGGTCGGAATTCATGGGACTTCAGAAAGTGTAGCGCCGGTGGCTCGACATCTGAATGGGTGACCTACCCTGCCTGCCATGCCTCGCTCACTCCGTGTCGCCCTACCGCCAGTGTTGCTCACGCTTGCCCTCACCGGCTGCGCGGGCGCGGGCAATCCCAAACAGCCGAGCTTCGAGGGCGCCGCCTATCCCCCAGGCATAGTCGCACCCGGCTTTACTTTGCGCGATGAGGTGGGACATGCTGTCTCGTTGAGCGATTACCGTGGCAAGGTCGTCGCCCTGACCTTCCTATCGAGCAGCTGCAGGACATGCACTTTGGTAGCTCAACAGATTCGCGGCGCACTCGATGAACTGAGGTCGCCGAGGGACGTGAGCACGATCTTCGTGAGCACCAACCCGCACCAGGACACACCTGCGCGCGTGACGGGTTTCCTGAAAGCCACGTCACTGACGACTCGCGCCGTATACCTGAGCGGATCTCAACGGCAACTGAGACCCGTCTTGCGCTCCTACCACGTGACCGGCGCCGAAGATGGGGTAACGGTGTTGCTGATAGATCGCGCAGGCATCGAGCGGGTGGCCTTCGGCATCGAACAGATCACCCCCGAAGTAGTGGCTCACGATATCCGCCTGCTTCTGACCGGCTGACACCCGGCAGACCCTCCACTCATCGATCGCCCACCGGCGGCGGGGGAATCGAATGGCTGACGGCTGATACCCTAGTCAGCAGGTAGGTATTTAGAGATGATGTTCTCGACCAAGGCCGAGTACGGCGTGCGTGTAATGGTAGAGCTGGCCCGGCGGGCCGGCGAGAGCACCGACGGCGCAGAGTCCGTGGTGCCACTCGCGGAGATCGCCGAGCACGACGGCATGCCATTGGCATATCTCGAGCACCTTGTCGCCCGGTTGCGCAAGGCCGGACTGATCGACAGCCGTCGCGGATCGCGCGGCGGATATCTGCTGGCGCGCCCCGCCGCGGACATTACGATGGCGGAGGTGGTGGAGGCCCTCGAGGGGTCTATCGCACCGATCGAGTGCATTTCCCAAGGGCCGGACGGGAACATCGTGTGCTCGCGGGAGTCGGACCCCAACCATGTGTGCCCCACAAA
>JBOGYB010000309.1:0-3261 GCA_050696555.1 Solirubrobacteraceae bacterium
AGCACATGGTGCTCGAACATCACGCTCGCCTCACCCACTTCGATCTGCAGCTCGGGCACGAGCTCACCGCGGATGTGGTAGGTGACCCCCGCGAACGTCTCGTCGTGGACGGTGGCCTTGATGGGCTCCGGGAGATGCATGCTCGTGTCTCCTTCTTCAAGTGGGCTGGCTTTGGTGGTTTGGGCACGCTTATCGGCAGGTCGCGGCTGGACGTTAGCGGCAGCTTCCCCCCGCGGACGGTCGTGAGGCTGAGCCCTTCGAGCCCAGACTGTGTGCGTAGGGCTGCTCCGTCGATAGCGCTATGAGCACAGGGTGTCTAGGTGTGGTCGTCCACCGAAAGCTTGATGGTGTTGGGAGCGTCGAGACGCTGAGCGCGCTAGACTTTGCGAACCTCGCGCCGGGCGGGGTTTTTTCTTCGCCGGGCGTCGTTTTAGACAACCACGCAGGGATCTCTAACTATGGCTCGCGGAGATGTTCGGATCGCAATCACCCTCGCATGCGAGGAGTGCAAGCACCGTAACTACCAAACAAACAAGAGCAAGCGCAACAATCCCGATCGGGTGACCCTGCGCAAGTACTGCCGCTGGTGCCGTCGTCACACCAGTCATCGGGAGACTCGCTAGCGCGGGAGCGCAGCTGTGGCCCGTGACCGCAAGCGCGCAAGAGGACGCCGCTCGAGGCCCGTACGCGAGGGGGCGTCGACCCCAGCGCAGAATCGCCCGGTGCGGATCGACCTCCCAGGGTCGCTCGACCATGCCGGCGACGTCGACGAGTTCGATGCCGCGCTCGTGCGTGGCGCCGGAGGGGTTCCCGTCGAGCAGCAGGTGGAGGTCAAGCAGAACGGCAAAGGCTCTCGTGATGCGGAGCTGGCACCCGCAGAGGGCGGGGGTGGTCGTCGTGGAGGGGGCTCAGGCGCCCTCGAGGAGGCTTTTGGCGAGGGTGTGCCCGCCGATGAGGCACCCGGTCGCCGCCCCAGTCAGCCCTTTCGTCTTCGTGCAGTTGCATTCTTGCGGGCAAGCTGGGCAGAGCTTCAGCGTGTGCAGTGGCCCGACCGCCGCCACGTCACGCAAGCCACCACGGTTGTGCTTGGCTTCCTCGTCGTTGCGGGGGTTTACCTGGGCATCGCCGACTGGGCTGCCCAGAAGATCGTGAATTTCATCCTCTGACGTCCGACGGCCCTCCGGCACCCGTTACAGTGCGTCCTCTCTCACTTATGTGCTAGCGCACACTGCCCTCGCTGCGTCCTTGATCTGCTTGGTCCTCGGACGTCAGAGCGCCGGAGTCGATACCGTCTCCATCCGCTTTTGCCCCATCCGCTACGAGTAACCCCTGTCTTGTCCATCAAATCGAAGCTGTCAGGACGCTGAATGTTCCGTTGGTATGTAGTCAACACTTACTCCGGTCACGAGAACAAGGTCAAGCACAATCTCGAGCACCGAGTCGTATCCCTGGGTCAGCAGCGCGCCGTGCGCCAGGTGGTGGTTCCCACCGAATCTGTTTCGGTGATGAAGGACAATCAGAAGACCACCGAAGATAAGCGCACGATGCCGGGATACGTGCTCGTGAACATGGAGCTCAACGAGGATTCCTGGGGTGTCGTGAAGGGCACTCCTGGTGTCACCGGCTTTGTGGGGTCTTCCCAGGAGCCGGTGCCGCTCACTCAGGTCGAGGTCGATCGTCTGCTGCACAAGGAGGTCGCTACGGCGCCTCGCACCCGTGCTCAATTTGCGATCGGAGAGACCGTCAAGGTGGTGTCCGGGCCGCTGTCTGACTTCTCCGGGGAGATCTCCGAGATCAACGACGATGCCGCCAAGCTCAAGGTCCTGGTATCAATCTTCGGTCGGGAGACTCCCGTCGAGGTTGGATTCGACCAGGTGAAGAAGCTCTAATGGCCAAGAAGGTTCTGACGACAATCAAGCTGCAGGCACGCGGTGGGCAGGCAAGTCCGGCCCCTCCGGTTGGCCCTGCGCTGGGCCAGCACGGCATCAACATCATGGAGTTCTGCAAGGCGTTCAACGCGCAGACGCTCTCGGAGACCGGCACGATCATCCCGGTGGTGATCACGGTCTACGAGGATCGCTCCTTCACGTTCGTCACGAAGACCCCGCCGGCCGCCGTGCTGATCCGCCAGGCACTCAAACTGGAGAAGGGGTCGGGTGAGCCCAACCGCAACAAGGTGGGCAAGATCACCGACGATCAGTTGCGGGAGATCGCCGAACGAAAGCTTCCCGACCTCAACGCGCACGATGTCGACCAGGCGGTCAAGATCATCGCGGGCACTGCTCGCTCGATGGGTGTGGACGTAGCCTCATGAGCTCCCACGGACGTCGTCATCGAGATGGATTGACCAAGGTCGATCGCGAGCGGGAGTACCAGCCGGTCGAGGCGGTGGCGCTAGTCAAGAGCCTCGCGAGCGCGAAATTCGACGAGTCGGTTGAGATCCATGTGCGTACGGGCCTCAACGTGCGCCATGCCGATGAGCAACTGCGCGGCACGATCGCGCTGCCCAATGGTCTGGGTAAGGACGTGAAAGTGGCTGTGTTCGCGCAGGGCGACAGGGCCCGCGATGCCGAGCAGGCAGGCGCGGACGTAGTCGGCGCCGAGGATCTCGCCAAGCAGATCGAAGAGGGCTTCGACGACTTCGACGTGGCGATCGCCACCCCCGATCTGATGTCGGTGGTGGGGCGTCTCGGGCGCATCCTGGGGCCGTCGGGCAAGATGCCCAACCCAAAGGTGGGGACGGTCACGATGGATGTCGCCAAAGCTGTGGAGGACTCGAAGTCGGGCAAGGTGGAGTACCGCACCGACCGCACAGCAATCGTCCATATGGTGATCGGCAAGGCGAGCTTCGACGAGCAGCGACTGCTCGAGAACTACGCAGCCGTGATCGAAGAGCTGATCCGTGCCAAGCCCTCGGCGGCGAAGGGCCGGTATTTGCACACCATCACGATGACTTCGACTATGGGACCGGGTGTGAAGGTCGACCCGACCCGAACCCGCGACATCGTCGAACAGGCGGCGGCGGCCTGATTTAATCCAAGGCATAGCTCACCGCCCAAGACCCCCGGCGGGTCGGTCGAACTTCGATCGACGCAGAAGACCGGGGTAGGTGGAGCGAGCGAAAGCGGTCCTCACGTCCGCTCTCGACGCCCGCCTACGCGCGGGCGTTGCGCGTCTTACGAGAGCAAGGGATGAGATGAACCGAGAGCAGAAGGCAGCGACCATAGAGGCCATAGCGGCCGAGATCGACCAGTCAGAAGC
>JBOGYB010000310.1:0-3258 GCA_050696555.1 Solirubrobacteraceae bacterium
GAGCTTGCCAGCACCGCCACGACGAGAAAGGCGATCAGCGCCACCCAGTTGTCGGCGTCGCGGATCGTGAACTGGCCGGTAGGGGGCAAGTGGAAGTAGTTAAACGCAAGCGCGCTCAACACCGAGGTGGCCACACCCAGCATCACTCCCCAGGTGACCGACACCACCACCACCGCGAGCATGTACACCACACCCAGTGACACAACCGGCGCAGCCTGCTTGAGCGGGTAGATCACAAGCGTGCACAACCCCATCAGCGCAAGCGCCACGAACACACCCACGCGCTTCGAAGGCGGCTCAGGGGTCAATAGGAAGCCGAATGTGCGGGCCACGATTTCAGCGTAACGGCAGTCGAGGCAGAGCCGCTGCCCGTTCACGCGTGACCGATCCGAATTCGGGCCGACAAAAACAACCGGGGCGGAGTCGACGACCCCGCCCCGGTGCGTACACGTCTATCTACAGGGAGCTACCCATCCAGGCCTCAGTGACCGTGACTATGGGCATCGTGCCCGTGCAGGTAGATGGGCTCGCCGGTGCTTTCGTTCAGGAACAACTTCTCGTCCGCTTTGTGGCGCGCAGAGAAGCTGAACATGTTCGAGAGCGATCCCGCCCGCGCGTCGAACGACCCATCTCCGATACGCCCGAGGGCCCAGTTGTCCTCCACGAAGCGAAGGATCGAGGACTGGTCGGTGATCGAGTGGTCGACGAAGTTGCGCTTCGCCCACGGCGACACCAGCAGCAGCGGCAGTCGCGGGCCGTAGCCACAACGATCCTCATACCCACCGGCGGGCGTGCCGTTGCCGCACTTACCGGGACCGTTCAACGCGTCCTGCGCCGATGCGGAGGAGTTGACGACCGGAGGCATCACGTGGTCGTAGAAGCCGTCGGAGTCGTCATAGGAGATGACCACCGCCGTGCTCGACCAGTCGGGCGAGCGCTGCAGCTCGTTGATCACGTGCGTCACGAATTCCTGCTCGTCCTGGGGGTCTGAGTAACCGGCATGGCCGTCCTGGTACTTGGCTGCCTTTAGGTAGGACACGGCGGGCAGCTCTTTGTGAGCAAGTGCCGTGTAGAACGCCGACAGGTCGTACTGGTGGTTGGCCTGGTCTGTCTTGCCGATCATGCTCACCGAGCTCGGCGGCAGGTGATGGGGGTTGCTGGTGGACTGGTAGTACTCGAACGGCTCATGGTGGGCGCTGTAGTCAGCCACCGTTTCACCACCCACGTTCTTGTGGCTTGCGCCGCACACGGCTTTTCCGCCACTTGTGCTTGTGGGAGCGAAGCCGCCTTGGAACCAGCCCCAAGTGAGACCCTTCGCGTTGAGCAAGTCGCCCACGTTCTCGTCGGTCGATGCCATCGCGATAGTGGAGCCTTTCGAGCAGTCGTCATACGTCGGGTCAGCGTCGCCGAAGACAGTCCCGTTTTCAGTGACGTCGGCAAGTGACGCTGGGGTTACTCCATGAGTCTGTCCCGCCACGAGGTTGAGCACACCCGGAGTGGATGGGCCGTACGTCGTATTGAAAGAGTTGTCGCTCATCGAGAAGTGCTGCGCGTAGTTCCACAACCCCGTGACGGTGTTCCCGTCGTAGTAACCCATAGTCAGGTTTTTTTCTGGGCACCCACCCGTGAACTCCACGAACCTGTCCATGAGCCCACCGTCGAACGCCTGCTGCTCGGGTAGGTAGTCATGATCCTGATCGCAGATGATCTCCTGCGATCGATCGAGGCGGAATGGGTTCGCCAGGTTCGGGTTCATCGTGAGCAGGTCTTCGTTGAGACCATTCACGCTCGGCGTACGCTGGGCCGCGGTGAATGACGGCTCGCCGGCAGGGTTTGCGGCATTGGGGTAAGTGCCGAAGTAGTGATCGAACGACACGTTCTCCTGGAAGATCACCACCAGATGCTTGATCGGGGTCGCAGTGCTATGCGGCGGGTTCGCGTGCGCAGGGGTGGCCCCAACGGCGAGCGTCGCAAGCAGCGCGGCAAGCACGAGTACTCGATTGCGCATGAATGCTCCTTGATGGTTTGGATGCGGTTGAAGCCCTACGCCCCACCGCCGTGACTCGCATCCTCGAGTTCCGCAAGCGCCCTCAGGTGACGCTGAAGTAACCGCGCTGTGACAGTTCTGTGAGGAGATGTGACGGTCCTGTAATAAGGTGTGACCGTCTCGTTACTCCTTTGCGAGGGAGAAACCCCGCGGAGGAGTCGGTGCTTGGATGAACCTTCCCTTCGGCCCACCCGCCGAGTTTCGCAAGGCGCCGAGGGGCGGCACGAAAAAGCTCAAGCATTCCGGGACTGTGGCCGAGTGATAAAGACGTGGCCACGATCAATCTATCTGAGTACAAGCAACTAGAGCGCGGCTAACCTTGTGGTGATGCATCGACGGCTCCATACGTTGCTCTCGCTGCCCATCTGCTTTGTTCTCGCGGACGGCGCCTCGAATGCCGCCGCCAGGACCATCGCACCGCTTCCTCGGTCCGACTACACGGTCCGTACGGCGTGCTCGCGCCCACAGCCCCGGCATGCCGGCTGCCTGGCGCTGAGGCTTGTTCCGCAAACGAGTACAGCGCGCGCCCACACCCATCCCCTCGGGATGTCGCGAGCCCTCACCACGAGCTCGGTGCACCCACTGTCGGCAGCCGAAGGCGGCGACGGGCTGCGACCGCAAGACCTACGTGGGGCCTACTTCCCCGGCGAACAGCCCGAAGCGCCCGCTTCCAAACCGCAGACGATCGCGCTTGTGGACGCCTACAACGACCCCAACGTGGAAGCCGACCTGGCGATGTATGACAGCGAATTTGGTCTACCTCCCTGCACAGCCGCCAACGGTTGCCTAGTCGTGGTCAACCAGAAAGGCGAAAGCGGTCCTCTGCCCTTCCCCGCCACCAAGGGGGAACTTGAATTGGCCCGCAAAAGCGCGAACAAAAAAAGACTCGAAGAAGCCGAAGAAGCCGGCGGATGGGCGATAGAGATATCGACCGATGTGCAAACCGCGCGAGCCATCTGCCACGCCAACTGCCGAATCGTGCTGGTCGAGGCTGACACTCCCACCTACGGCAATCTCGCAGCGGCCGAGGAAGCCGCGGTGAAATTCGGCGCCACCGAGATCTCCAACTCCTGGGGCGGAGGAGAGCTGCCCGAATTCGACAGCGCCTTCGAGCACCCGGGCGTCGTGATCACCGCGTCGTCCGGCGACGAGGGATACCGTAACTGGAGCGAAGCGGCGGAAGTGGGCGAAGGCAACTACTACACGGGCGC
>JBOGYB010000311.1:0-3250 GCA_050696555.1 Solirubrobacteraceae bacterium
CCACGCAGATCTCCCGTTTACCCTCCATGCGTAGCCCCAGCAACCCCCATCGTGCGGAAACCACTGGAAATACGCAACTTTTGCCGCACCCAGCTTGTCACCGACCCCACAGATCGTCTTGTGATCCGTGCCGTGGTGGATCTCGCGCGTGGGTTGGGCAAGCGCACCATCGCCGAGTTCGTCGGCGACGAGCCCACCGTCGTCGCACTGCGAGAGCTGGGGGTCGACTACCTTCAGGGCTTCCACCTCGGCAAGCCCGCTCCGGTGGAGAGCTGGCTATCTCCGGCCCCCTCTCCCACGCCGGTCACCGCGGGGATGTAGAACTCCCATCGTGCATGACTCGCGTGCACGCGTGGAGCAAGCCCTACTTTGCGCACACGCGCGCGTGGAGTAAGGCTATCTCCGCACGCGCGCGCGAGTCACCCCGCAAGCAAACACCACTAACGCACACTCCCCCTCACTCGCATCCGTTGACCGGGCGGACGTCGGCCGTCGCTCCACCGGTACACCTTCGGTGCCGTGACTTCAGGTGGACGTTCGCCTATCTTGACCGGTAGGCATTTCGGCCGTGACGCAGATCGACCCGCACTCGGCGGGCCGATCCGGGGAGGGAACGAGGGAGGAACGATGCCCTCGTACTTATCAGTGTTGCCGAAACACACTGATACCAAACATGGCTTGCGCCACTTCTTCCCGCAACTAGCGGCCTGCAAGTGCCGACTACCGCGCGGAGTGGTGCGCCTCCCCCGGTCAGGCAGCACCCAGCGCCGGAGCCCCCGCGCCACGCGCGTCACGCACCCGCAGGGCGTTCTTGACGCTGTAGAGGTGGGTATCGGCGCGCGCGATGCACTCGTCGAGCCCCTCATCCGGCAACCACGTACCGATGCCCACCGACCACGTCACCGGAATGCGATCGTCACGCAAGCGATCGAGCACCGCCATCGCCCCCTCGGGGGAAGTAGCGGGGAACAGCAGCACGAACTCGTCCCCTCCATGACGGGCAAGAATGTCCCCGGCACGCAAATGCTCCCCCCATGACCTCCCCAGGTCCGCGAGGAGCCTGTCCCCCACCGCGTGCCCCTGGAGGTCGTTGATCTGCTTGAACCCATCGAGGTCGAGCACCGCCACCGTGAGCTGGTTTCCCGTGCGCTGCGCGATCGCGTGCTCGCGGTTGGCCGCCACGAGAAACCCCGCGCGGTTGAGCAACCCGGTGAGCGGGTCGGTGTCAGCCCGGCGGCGGAGGCTCTCGCTCAGATGACCCATCACGAGACAGATCGACCAGATCGTGGCCACGACGGTCACCCAGTACACGAAAACGTGTTCAAGACTCCCCACCGCCAAACCCACACCGAAGCCAACCGAGATGAGCGCACCCTGGAAGATCACCGCGCGACGGGGAAAGAAGTGCGCCGAGTAGATCGCCACCCACGGGTAGGCGAACGCGGTGATCATCATCCCTCCGTGAGTCGCCGCGTGGGCAACCGTCCAGCTGGCGGTGAGCGAGGCGACCGCCGCGAACACCTCGAAAGCGAGCAAGGGCAAGCGTGAGCCGATCACCCAGATCACGGCGCCACCGACGACCCCGGCGACACCAATGGCGGCGACCATGTGGGTCGGCTCCAGCCGGCTGATCGGAAAGGCCGAGATCCCGAGTGCGATCGACCCCTTGAACACGAGCAGCAGCGATAGCGCCCACGCGATCGGCGGGCGCCCGGAAGTGAGGTCACGAGGGAACGAGCGCCTACGCATCCGGCGGATCAAGGGAGGTGGAGTGGTCGTGGCAGTCACCTGTACATCTCTTCGGTAGAAACCACCCCGCGCTTGAACGTTGACAAGCCCTGAGCCACAACCACCATCGCGCTACGCTGAGCAAACGGTGCTCCTCTTCAAAGGTCGCGATACAAGCATGGTCGACCCCTCCGAGGCGCTCCCCGGTCGCGACTCCCCGCTACCTCTCGCAGAGCGCCACGTGGTGCTCGGCACCCCGCTCAAACTCGACGTGGAGGGAGTCCCCACCACGGTGCGCCCCGCCATCTTTGGCATGGGCTGCTTCTGGGGCGCCGAGCGCATCTTCTGGCAAGCCCCCGGCGTCTACACCACCGCCGTCGGCTATGCCGGCGGGATCACCCCCAACCCCACCTACGAGGAGGTGTGCAGCGGGCGCACCGGACACTCCGAGGTCGTGCTCGTCGGCTTCGACACCACCCACACCACCTTCGAGGAGATGCTGCGCCTCTTCTGGGAGGGACACAACCCCACCCAGGGCATGCGCCAGGGCAACGACGTCGGCACCCAATACCGCTCGCTCATCGCCTGCGCCGACGAGTTCCAGCAACACGTAGCCGAAGCCTCACGCGACGCCTACCAGCGCATGCTGAGTGCGAGCGGCCACAGCCTCATCACTACCGAAATCTTGCCGCCTGATCCACAGCGTCCCTTCTACTACGCCGAGGACTATCACCAACAGTATTTGGAGAAGAATCCTGGCGGCTATTGCGGACTGGGCGGGACCGGTGTGGCCTGCCCGGTGGGGCTCACCGCAAGCTGACCAACCTCAAACGCTCCGGACACTATTCGCGTCGCATGCGACAAGCGGGTCCGACGACTGCACGACCCCGCCAAAGCGGGGTCGTGCACTACCAACAGGAGAAGTGTGACGCCTACGCGGTGCTCCCGGCCGGCTCCGGGGTCCAACCCGGGGCGTGGTGGGGTCCACCGAGGGTGGGCACATCCGAGGGGTACACCTCGTTGCCGTGAATCGCGTGATCGCCGATTTCAAGCTCCTTGTCTGAGAGTCGAAGCGGCACGAAGATCCCGACGATCTTCAGCAGGATGAACGTGGCGATACCGGAGAACACGATCACGAACAGCGCGGTCTCAGCCTGCCAGCGCAGGAGTTTCCAGCTGCCGTGAACCGCACCCGCGATACCGGGCAGATTTTCCGCCCCACCGATGCCTATGTACTCGACGATACTCGGGTCGGCGAGCACACCCACGAGCAAACCTCCGAGCAGACCCGCGATGCCGTGCGTATAGATCACCCCGAGCGTGTCGTCCACGTTTCTGAACACAGGCGCTCGTGAGAGGAAGCGGATCGACATCCACACGATCGTGGAGGCCACCACCCCAATGATGATCGCCCCATACCCGTTGACGAAACCGGCGCCGGGAGTGATCGCCACAAGGCCCGTGATCATCCCGTTGACCGAGCCGATCAAGGACGGCTTGTCACGGAAGATGTAATCCCAGG
>JBOGYB010000312.1:0-3248 GCA_050696555.1 Solirubrobacteraceae bacterium
GAGGGGGCTGCCTCCATTGGTGGAGCTTGGCAGGTTGCCTGTCTCGGCAAGGTACTGAATATATGCAAAATGAGTGTCTTCGTCCGGGCCTTGAAAGGCTGGAAGGGCAATATCCCATGCGAGTGACAGGGCAGCTCCGACAAGGAGTATCGATATCAGGGTGAAAGGAACATTCCTGAGCGCACATCCGATACGCCTTGTCATCGTGCCCCTGTTCTCAATGCCACTCCAAGTCCATCCTCCACCTGTCGTGCCGTGCCTGACCAGGTGCGCTCGTTCATCGATACATGCCCTGCTCGGGCCGAGTTGGTGCGATGAGCCACGTCGCTCAATACCAAGTCAATCGCCCCGCAAAGAGCAAGCGGCTCGGCTGCAACCAGCTCCAAGGGCCCATCGACCCCGAACGTGGCCACCATCGACTCGCTCGCAAGCTCCACACAAGGAAGCCCGCAGGCCATCATCTCGAGCCCGATGAGGGAGGGGTTGGTGAGCGAGAAGACCATCCCGACGGTGGCTCGTCGGTACAGCGAGGCAAGCTCGGGCGCGGGGAGCACGCCGAGGTTGGTGTGCTCGAAGGGCACGTCGAGCGGGCGGTCTTCGCCGAACAGTGCGATCTCGACACGGGGACGCCGACGTGCGAGCTCGGCTAGCGCGAGCAGGCCGAGTGGGACGGCGCGCCGTGGGGTGAGGGCTCGCGCGTAGAACACGATCAGGTCCTCGCGGCGGGGGTCGTCGCTTGGGTGGTAGACGTCGTGGTTGACCGCGAGGTCGAAGTGGGTTGCGCTTGCCCCATAGCGCGAGTGCAGCAGCTCAGCCAGCCAGGGGCTGGCGGCGATGCAGTGCAATCCCTGCCGGTAGGTGTCTTCGGCAAACAGACGCTCCGCCGAGGAGGGGTAGAAGTCGGGCTCGTGATCCTGTACGAGGTACGCGCGAGCTTTGACGTCGGGGAGCAACAGTGCCCGTGCGACCGTCTGCCACCCCGTGGCGAGCACCACGTCCGCGCCATCCCAACCCTTGAAGTCCACGTGAAGATCGATGCTCTCGGCTTTGAAGAATTCGGCGAAGCTGCTCTGCGTGAGCGTCGGGGGCTCGCGTGTGTGGCGTCCCTCGCAGTCCTCCAGCCACAACGACACCTGATGCCCCAGTGCCTGAAGCTCGCGTAGGAGATTTGCGATCGTCGCGTGGCCGCCGCTCCCGCGCCGGAACGAGGGGATGATCGTCGCTATGCGAAGCGGCGCGTCCGCGGGGGTGGGGTTGGGTGATAGCGGTGTGGGACCTGAGCGGGTCAGCTGCAAGAGGGAGTCGGGGATGGTGCTCGTCGGGGTGGTTGGGGGTGAGCGTGTGAGCGCTCCCACGGCGTTTCGCAACTTGCGTCTCAAGTTCGCACTCCAGGTGGTACGGCTGGATGGGTGCCCGCCATCACGACAGCATTCGCCGCGCGCGACGGAACAGGGGACGTAGGGGCCGAGCGGCCTTGCGTACGAAAGGGTGGTGGCGCAACTTGAGCAACACCCGCCCGGGAGCGCTGGCCCGCAACCGGGCTACTCGACGCTCGAAACGGTGGGCGCGGCGCGCGAAGTCCACACGCTCGCGGAGCTGGGTGTGGTAGATCTCGATTCCTCCGCGCAGGTCGGCCAGCAGGCGGGCGCTTGCGGCCGCTGCGTCGCTGGGTAGGTCCTCGCGCTCGATCGTGAGCAGCGCAGCTGCCATGAACTGGCTCGACTGCTCCCAGTCGGGCCATGCGCGGGCGGTCTCCAGTGCGTTGGTGCGGAGGAAGTGAAGTAGCTCGCGATCGCGCGCCAGCAGATCCAGCTGGCGGGCGGTGCCGCGGAGGTCGTCCCAGTCGGTGAGTAGGCCGTTGAAGCCGTGCTCCACGTACTCCTCATGACCTGTGACAGGGGTCACCACGCACGTGGCGCCTCCGTGGAAGCCCTCAAGTGGGGGGCCGAACATGCCCTCCACGCTCGACAGCTTGAGCACCACATCTGTGTTGCGGTAGAGATCCGCCATCTCGCGGTGGCTGAGTGGGCCGACGATCTCGTCGGCTACCACGTCGCCGAGCGCCTTGCGATCTCCACACACGACGGTTACATGACGCGGCTCGCGCATCGCGGAGGAGGCGTCGATGGCGTCGTGCACATGCTTGAACCACGACCCAGGAGAGCCCTCGATCATCACCCGTAGCGGACCATCAATCGAGGGATCGACGCGGTCGGGGGGCGCGAAGACCTGCTTGTCGATGCCGTTGCGCACGAGATGGCAGGGGGCATCGGGCCGCAGTCCTTTGAGCGTGTCGACGATCCAGCTCGCCTCTGTGATGAACGCGACGGGGAGGTCCAAGGTGAGGGCGGCGCCAAGCCGCTCGGCTTCGTCATGCCTATAGAACCGGTCCTCGAGGCTTTGCACGAAGTAGGCGTACCGGTGGGCGGACAGCTCGAACAACGTGAAAGTGGTCTCCCACCAGGTGGCGATCGCCACATCGTAGTGTTCGGTGAGCGCCTCTCCCCGCGAGCGTATGTGCAGGTGGGGGAGATGCTCATAACCGTGCCAGCTAGGTTGGTCATCCTCGCGAACCAGTACGAGCGTGACATCCCAGTCGTCAATCTTTGAGAGGTGGAGGGCGTGCTGCATCACCACCCCCACGCCACCAGAGAGCTGCAGGTCGTTGACGAGGAACGCTACCTTCATGCTTCGGGCTCGCCCTCTGCTTCGGTGTCTCGTGCGTCGTGAGAAGCGTCTTCGTGACCGCTCTCTGCCTGCATCGCCTCCGGTGTGCCGGAGAGCGGCCGGCCGAGCTCGCGCTCCAGCTCGTGGATGTATGCACGCCACTCGTCAAAGCGGGCGGTGTTCTCCTGCAGTTCCGCACGATGCTGGAAGATCGTGTCGCGTCGCTCGCTCGCTAGCGCTTCGGCGAGCGCCACGTTGCTCTCCCGCTGGCGCTCCCAGCGACGCTGCTGGAGCATGTCGGTTTCGCCCGCCAAGGCGCCGCGCCACAGCTCGCGGTGTCGTGGACCAAAGGCGGCGATGAAATGGGTGGCGGTAGCTCCCTCGCCACCCACCCGCGCCGTCAGCTCATGGGTTGTCTCGGTTGTGTCCCAGTCGACGAGTGCCGATCCCGTGAGCGCGACCTGGCGGAAGAGGGTGTGCTCTGGTGGGAGGAGCGTTCGCAACTCCTCAAACGCCCCCTCCCCCCAAGTGGTGAGATGGTATGGATTGGCGATCGACCAGAAAGTGTCGTTGGGGACGCT
>JBOGYB010000313.1:0-3245 GCA_050696555.1 Solirubrobacteraceae bacterium
GAGCTTGCATTGCTCGAGCAGCCCGGTGGGGAGTCGGTAGGAAAACACGACCCCGGCCTCACCGAAGAGGTACGCCAGCTCGTGATGGCACGCAACGAACGGAGGGTGCGTAGCGGGGAAGAGCCGATGGACGTCGAGGAGGAGGTGCAGCGCACCCTTGACGAACTCGATCCGGACGGTCGTTGACCGCGAACCCGAGTGCGATCAACCTTTGGTGAGCGATTCCAGCGTGCCGAGACCTGAGCCGGAGCTCGAGCCGGCACCCTGAAGCACTCCCAAGAGTTGCTGCAATGCCGGGAGCAACTGCGAAGGGGACTCGGGATTTGGTGGAGCAGAAATGCTCTGCGGCTGGTTGAGGTCGGAGAATTCGAGCTTCACCTTCACATCCGCGGTCTTCAACCCACCGAGCAGGGCTTCGGTCTGCGCGGTGCCGGCGATCGTGGCGGTGACTTCCAGGCGACGCAGGAGATGATCGTCCTTGCCGGTGTACACGTCCACGTGCGCCGACTTGATCGATTTGGCCAGCTCGTCGAGCACGGTGGAGGAGAGCGCGCCGCTGCTCGCTCCGGGAATCGCAGACCCGAGGCCGAGCGAGCCACCGGCCTGCGAGAGTTTGGAAACGTCGGCGAGGAACGCCGGGATGTCGACGTTCGCGGTGACGTGGATGGTCGGGTCACCGGCGATCGTGATCTCGCCCGCGTTCGTGGGGTTGGACAGCCACTTCCCCGGTTCGATCCCAAGCGCTGCGAACGTCGAATGGACCTTCGCGGTGGAACTCGACTTGGTGGCTTGAGCATAGCCTTGTTCAATCGCCTTGTAGGTGCTTTCAGGCGTGGAGAACCAAGTGCCGGCAAGCTCTACGTAGAACGCCGAGCCGGTGGAAGTGGCGCCCGCATCGAGTATGTGGCCGGCCGCGCCGAGGTCGAGCTTGAGGGAGAAGTGCGGGAGCTTCCCCGCCCCGGCGTCTTGGAAGGGGCCGGAGAGGTTGACAGCCAGAGGCTTGGTGGCGCCGTTGGAACCCGCGGCGGAGATGGCCAAAGAGAGGTTGACCTTGCCGCTTTCTATTGCCGTCTTACCGGAGAACGTGTCGCTCAGCAGCGCCTGCGGACTGCTGGAGGAGCTTCCACAAGCAGACAGCTCTCCGCCGCAGCCGACGAGTGCAAGCAGCGCAACTGCTGTGCGGAGAGTGGTGTTCCTGAGAAGTGCCCTCAACGTTGAGACCCGACCGGTACCTTGCAACTTGCGCTGCAGGATCAAACGTGGACGAGCCTAGCATCAGGCGGGTGCCCGACAAGCCATCGACCTTCCACGCCCCGTCGCGGAGAGGCCTGCCGCGGTCGGCGCTCGCCCTCGGGGTCGCCGCGATGACACTCTGGCTGGTGGCATCCGCCGGCGCGGCCACCAAGCACGTGACCGTGACGGCCGCGCTGCAACGACTGGAGCGCAGCGGAGCGATAACCGAAGCCGGCTACCGCCAATACGAGGGGATATACGTGGCGGCGAAGACTTCGCTGCGGCGCCTGTCGGGCACGCGCCGGCAAGAGCTGGGAGCGGTGCTGGCCAACGTGGAAGCGATGGCGGCGAAGGGCCAGCTGATCCAATCGAGGCTGCCGGTGGTGTTCACCACCGTGGAGGGCAACAGGCAGTGGTGGACCACACAGGCGCTCCCCGGGGCAAGTCAACGTGTGAGCTTCGCCGGGAGTCGACTTGTATGGGAGTACTACCCCGGCCAAGGCATCGAGATCCAGTGGTTGGGTACGTTCGGGGAGGCCAACGGGTACTACAACTCGCACCAAACCACCGCCCTCAAGGAAGTATTGAACGAGGCGATCGCGCTCGCGACACGGCGCGCGGGAGGGATCGCGTGGGAGTACATGTTCCAGTTCGACGGAGGCCTCCCCCCGTGGACGAGCGGACTGTCGCAGGGGACGGCGCTCCAGGCGCTTTCACGCGCATACTCGCGCACTCACGAAGCCGAGTTCCTCGATGCGGCCAAAGAAGCGCTCGGAATCTTCAAGACCCACCCCTCTACGGGGGTGCGTGTGACAACACCGGTGGGGGCGCACTACCTGGAGTACACATACGCCCCGAGCGAGCGCATCCTGAATGGCTTCGTACAGAGCCTCGTGGGCTTGTACGAATACGCAAAGCTCACCGGCGACCCGCTGGGACAGCAGCTCTTCGAAGCGGGCGACGCGGAGGCACGCGTGGAGGTGCCCCACTACGACACGGGCGCATGGTCGTTATACGACCAGAGCAGCGAATCGAATCTCAACTACCACGAGTTGCTCGCGGAATTCCTCGAACACCTGTGCGAACGCACGAGCAAGGGCGAGCCATTGACACCCACTGCCGGTCAGATCGCGGGGGACGAGATCTATTGCACCACCGCCAAGCGCTTCCGCGAAGACGAGAAGACACCCCCTGCGCTCGAACTCCTTACACACACCTTGCATGCGAAGGAACGGGCGGGGGTGCAGATGAAGCTCTCGAAGATCTCGACCGTGAGCATGAAGATCAAGTTCGGCGCAAAGACCGTCTGGACGAACACCGTCACCGTCGAAGGCGGAAAGCCACGACTGCTGTGGGTGACCCCATCGAAGACCGGGCTCTACTCGGTCGAACTGCGCGCAACCGACCTGGCGGGCAACGAAGAAGTCGCAAGCGGGACGATCACGGTGAAGGCCGCACCCAAGCATGCCCGCAAGAGCGCGAGGAGCTCTCGGGTCGCACGGGCACGACAGATCTCCTCGCCGGCGCGGCGTTTGCCGGTCATGTAAACGTCCGAGACCTCACGCCATACAATCGAGCAGTTGTCCGCAACGATCCCCCAAACCTGGATCCTCACCGCCTCGCCCGAAAACCACGAGGCCACCCGCGCGCACGGTTTCTCGGTGATCGGGATCAAGGAGCGCAATCGGGCGCGGGCGCTGCAGATCGAGCCGGGCGACCGCATCGTGCTGTACCTCACGAAGGTGATGTCCTTCGCAGGGAGCATCCTCGTAACGGGCGATATGTACGAGGATCGCACGAAGCTGTGGCCGGGCAAGCCCGGCAAAGCCGACGCTTACCCGTGGCGCTTTCCCACAGAGCCTGAGATCGTGCTCGAGCAAGAGGAGTGGGTGCCGGCGGAAGCACTCGCCACCAAGCTCGATCACATCAAGAAGTGGCCCGCGGAGCACTGGAAGCTCGCCTTCCAAGGTCAGCTTCGCACTGTCTCCGAGAAGGACACGAAGCTACTGCTC
>JBOGYB010000314.1:0-3231 GCA_050696555.1 Solirubrobacteraceae bacterium
GTCCCGACCACTTTGCGAGGTCACGCTCATCGGCCGGAGCGTGGCCACGCAGGTAGCGACGAACCAACTCTGCCAAGGCACGCTCGCGATCGAATGGGCCCGTCTCCTCAAGCCAGTCGCGGACGAGCACAAAGGCGTGCTGGCCACTCACCATCGGCCCGCGCACAATGAGGCCACGAATGGAGGCAAGCATCAGAAGGTGGACGATCGCCTGGCCCTCCGCGCGCACACCCGCGGTCACTATCCGCTCGCGTAGAAGCCGGCGTGTGAGCGGACCCTCCTCAGCCAAGGAATGCTCGATCGTTTCCACGGCGCGCTCGGCGTCACTGGGCGAGATGCCCTCTTGTGCGAGCCTTCGCGCATTGGCCGTGAGCATGCGCGGTGCTGTCAGCGACTGCAACCACGAATAGTCCTCGCTGCGCACGAGATGTAGCGTGCCGCGATTCAGCCAGGTGATCACGAGGCTTCGTTGCTCACTCAAAGCACGATCAACATCGCTGGCCGACAGGCCTGCGGTGCGCGTACGGATGGCGAGGCGCACACCACGCGGGTCCTGTCCCTGGAGCGCCAGCAATCGCTCGGCCACGGCGACCGGGTCACGGGCGGGCTCTCCCGCGAGCAACTGCGCTGTGAAGCGCTCGGCGAGCATCGACGCCAGTATGGCGGTGAGCCGATACCGGTGGTTCCGGATCGATCACCCTGGCTGGTCACGCGACTGACCTGCGCCTTACGGTCACCTCCAGCAGCGCACCGCAATCGTCGTCGGCGCAAGCACCTCTCACGGACAGCTTGAACGCAACCTGAGAGTACGCTTCCGGGCATGCGCCCAAAGTACGCACGCGCCGTCACAGTGTGGGTCGCCTGCGCGCTTGCGTGCACGCTTGTGTCTTTGCCCTCCTCGGCGACTGGCGACGAACCACAGATGACGATCGTGGCCACCGAAGGCGAGCCATTCAGCGGCCAGGTGGCGGATATCCACTCGTTTATGTGTCCCGTGCAAGAGCTGAGCCACGAGGAAGCGGCGATCGTGTGGGGCGACGATCCAACCACCGCCGGGACGGTGAGCATCGACCAGGAAGGGACTGGCCTGTCAGTCAGTGGCACGCACACCTATCTCGCCGCCGGCACTTATGAAGGCTCCGTGAAACTCGACTACGAGTGCAACCAGGTGTCGTTTTCGAAGACCGTCACCTTCGTTGCTCAAGTGAATGCGCCCTCGCAAGAACCTCCGACCACCCCTACCCAGACAACCCCACTACCCGTCCCACCCGTCGTGAAAGCCGCCTTCCAAGTGGTGTCACTGACTCCGGGACGCGCGGTTCTCGACGCCTCGGCCTCGGTCCCACCGGGTGCGAGCGCAACGAGCTACAGCTGGAACATCACAGGAGGAGCCCACCCCGACGCGATCTGCAAGGGTAGTGAGCCTCAGCTAACCGTGATGACTCGTGGCACGCTGAACACCACGGTGAGCATGACCGCCACCGACGCCCAGGGAGTCGCGAGCACCTCACGCGTACCGCTCGCGATTGCAGCTCCGGCGCTGCGCGTCTCCCATGCCGCGCACGCGGCGGCTGTTCACACGAGCGCCCCGTCGTCCGTGCGACGAGCAGTGGGAACGCCGGTCAGCCCCTCTTTCATCGTGCTTGGGGAATGCTCCGGAACCGCACACCCGCCGCTGGCCCCGCTCACCGACGCAGGAGCACAGCTTGCCGTCAAAGGGGTAGGGCTTGGCGTGCGCCCGCTGGGAAGCATCGGGGCACCGCCGGAAGAATGCAAACAGGACATCGAGTTCGGCGCCGCCGACGTGTTGGGATGTATGAAGGAAATCGACGAACCCAACCAGCTTCCCGGCGGTATCACGATCGCCTTGGCGGGCCTGTTGTGCGGGCTACACGACAAGTCCTTCTGCACCCCTCCCCTGAGCACCGCGACACAGGCCGGGGCGAGCTTTCTCGCAGAAGAACTGGGCGTCGCCACGGCCGCGACTGCGAACGCCAGGCAGGCGTCGATCGCCGAGCAGCACGCGATACAGGCCGTTCCCGGCGCTCTGAAGCGGATGGGCTTCCCCAGCTACTACTCCTGGACAGCTGTGCGCATCGACGGGCTCGACATCGACCCACAGGGCGGCCAACCGGTCCTCGTCATTCCCTCCGCAAGCATCGTCGTCTCAGCCAACGCCTCGATCTACCTGCACGGCCACCAAATCTCTCCGCTGCACACAGTGGCGCTGTATCTCCCGGCGCGCGGCGGGAGCCTCGGCGAACTCTCGCTTGCGCACAGGCTGCCGATAATCGGCAGCCTGCCGTTCAGCGGCAGCGTCTCAGTGGCTTTGCAGCGCGCGGGGACAACGCTGGCAAACGGTGACACCTGTGCCTTTGATTGTGCGGCCATCTCCGTGGAAGCCGAACTTCCCGGTGTTTTCAGCGACGGCGAAGGCCATGGCCTGAAAGCCGGCGCGGTGATCACCGCGGACGATCGGCAGGGGCTGCAACTCGATTCCTTGGAGGTCAAGATCCCCCATGCCGAGATCGCGGGGATCGGCGTGGACAAAGTGGACTTCCGCTATCGCCACGTCGACGATTCGCTGCGCGGAGAAGCTACGCTCGACCTGCTCGCCAGCGGCGAGATAACCGCGAGGTTCGCTTTTGTTCACGGCGGCTTCCAGGAAGGGCACGTCGCCTGGAGCGCGGGCGAGGGCCCCGGCATCGACCTCGGAGGGCCGATCCCGATCTTCCTGACCAGGCTCGGCGGCGGCATCACGGTCAATCCACCGGTGCTCAGCGCGGAAGGCGCGATCGCGGGTGGAGGAGACGTGATGGGCTGCTCACTGTTCGGGATCAGCGGAACCCTGACGATTCAGTTCGCCCCGTTCGAACTGAACGCGAACGCCGCCGGCGAACTGCTATGCAACCAAGTCGCCGAAGAGTACTTCCACGTCGACGAAGCGGGCGACATCGGTCTTGGCGGCAACGTGCACGTGGAAATCTACGTGCTGTCGTTCGAAGCCGGGATTGCCTTCGAAGTCAGTCGGGGTCATTTGCAGTTCGACGGCAACGTCAATGCCTGTCTGCATCTACTCGGCGAACACTGCCTCGGCGCCGAGGTCGTCGTCTCCGACCACGGCGTGGGCGCGTGCGCCGACCTCGGCTTCACACACGCGGGCGCGGGCATCGTGTTTCCCGACGAAACCCACTTCATGCTCGACTCCTGTGACATCGCCCAGTTCCGCTC
>JBOGYB010000315.1:0-3215 GCA_050696555.1 Solirubrobacteraceae bacterium
GCGGCAGAGGTCCTGGTGGTGGCGGTCGGGGCGGCTTCTCCGGACCCGGAGGCGCTCGCTGATGCTCTCCCCCAAGCGTGTAAAGCACCGCAAGCAGCACCGTGGCCGTCGCCGCGGGCTCTCGCGCGGCCAGGTGAAGGTGCAGTTCGGCGAGTACGGCCTGAAGTCACTTGAGCAGGGGTGGCTCACCAACCGTCAGATCGAGGCTGCCCGTATCGCCATGACCCGCAAGATCAAGCGTGGCGGCAAGGTGTGGATCAACGTGTTCCCCGACAAGCCCGTCACCAAGAAGCCCGCCGAGACTCGCATGGGATCGGGCAAGGGAAACCCTGAAGGGTGGGTCGCCGTGGTCAAGCCCGGACGTGTCATGTTCGAGCTCGCCGGTGTCCCCGAGTCCCTCGCGCGCGAAGCGATTCGTCTCGCCGCCCACAAGCTCCCGGTTAAGTCCAAGTTCGTGTTGCGTGAGGACTAGCGAGATGAAGGCCAAGGAAATCAGGGACATGCCCGCGGACGAACTCGCAGAGCACATCTCCACGCTGCGCAAGGACATCTTCGGCAAGCGCTTCGCGAACGCCACAGGCGAGCTCGAGGACACCGCCAGTGTCCGTCACGCCAAGCGCGACCTCGCTAGGGCACTCACTGTTGCCCGTGAGCGCACGCTGACCGTGCACGGCAAGAACTGAAAAGCTGAACCGAAGACTGAAACGGATACAGATGGCTGACGACACAGACAACGACACTCCCCAAGACGCCGACGTCGAGGCTCAGGCCGGCGATGCGGCCGAGGCTGAGCAGGCGGCCCCCGAGGCGCCCCCCGAGCAGACCCCCAAGGTCGCCGCTGTAGTCGCGGAGTCAGAGCCTGCCGAGCAGCTCTCCCCCAAGGAGCGTCGGTGCCGCGCCCGCTCCGCTCACAGCGGGGAGGCCCGTCCGTCACGCACTCCCGAGGAGCGCCACGCGGAGCGTGTCGCCGAGCGTCGCGCGAAGGCCGTCCGGCGCAGGGCTCGCCGCTTGCAAGAACGAGTCAAGGCGGCAGAGCGCCGCTCGAGCGCACCCCCGGCAGCACCACTCCCGCCCGTGCACGCGCCGGTCGAGGGTGCGCCCAAGGTACGCCAGGGAGTCGTCGTCTCCGACAAGGCCGACAAGACCATCACCGTGCGCATCGACGTCGCTCGCCGTCACCGCCGCTACGAGAAGATCGTGCGCAGCTCGAGCACCCTGCACGCTCACGACGAGAACAACGACGCCCACGAGGGCGACGTGGTGAGAGTGGTGGAGAGCCGTCCGCTGTCGCGCCTAAAGCGGTGGAAGCTCGTCGATGTCGTGGAGCGGGCACGATGATCCAGAACGAGACACGACTTCGTGTGGCCGACAACACTGGCGCACGCGAGATCCTCTGTATCCGCGTGAAGGGTGGCTCGAGGCGACGCTACGCCTTCGTCGGGGATGTGATCACTGCCACGGTCAAGCAGGCCAACCCTCATGGCGCGGTCAAAAAGGGCGATGTGGTCACCGCGGTTGTGGTGCGCACCAAGAAGCCCTTCGGTCGTGACGACGGTACCTACATCTCCTTCGACGACAATGCCGCTGTGATCATCGACGACCAGAACAACCCGCGTGGCACGCGCGTGTTCGGCCCGGTGGCGCGCGAACTGCGCGACCGCAACTTCATGAAGATCGTCTCGCTGGCGCCGGAGGTGCTCTGAGGATGGGGCGCAGCGCAACATCCTCCCCCCGTCGCGCGCTCAGGTTGCGCTCGGGCGATCAGGTGCAGGTCATGGCCGGTAAGGATCGCGGCAAGACCGGGCGTATCCTGCGTGTGGAGCCCACCAACGAGCGTGTGTACGTTGAGGGCCTGAACATGGTTAAGCGCCACATGCGTCCCCAGCAGGTGGCCGATACCAACCGTGGACAAACTGTCGGTGGTGTGATCGAGCGCGAGGGTCCCATCCACGTCTCAAACGTGATGCTTATCGACCCCAAGGACAACAAGCCGACCCGTGTAGGGGTGGAGCGCGAGAATGGCAAGCGCTACCGCGTCGCCAAGCGGTCAGGGACTAGGCTCGATTGAGGGCACGACGATGACCACAGATTCCACAGCCCGCTTGAAGACGCGTTATCTGGAGGAGATCCGCCCGGCCCTGATCGAGCGCTTCGGCTTCACCTCGGTGATGCAGGCTCCGAAGCTTCAGAAGATAACCCTCAACATGGGGGTGGGCGACGCCAAGCAGGACTCCAAAGCACTCAAGGCCGCCCAAGAACAGCTCGCCACGATTGCCGGCCAACAGCCGAGCATAAGGCGCGCGCGCAAGTCGATAGCCGCCTTCAAGCTGCGCGAGGGTATGCCCGTGGGCGTGGCCGTCACGCTCAGAGCCGAGCGCGGATACGAGTTCCTCGACCGCCTCACCTCGGTTGCGATCCCCCGCATCCGCGATTTCCGCGGCCTGAACCCACGCTCCTTCGACGGTCACGGCAACTACTCGATGGGTGTCCGCGAGCAGATCATCTTTCCGGAGATCGACTACGACGCGATCGATCAGGTGAGGGGTATCGACATCACCATCACCACAAGCGCCAAGAGCGACGTGGAAGCGTTCGCCCTGTTGCAAGCGCTCGGCATGCCCTTTGCGGCGCAGGGTCGTCCGAAGGGCTTCGACCAAGGCGCATCCGAGGAAACCTCTGAGAACGGGAGCACCGACTGATGGCCAAGACTTCGCTGCGCGTCAAGCAGGCGCGCCCGCCCAAGTTCAAGACACGTGCCTATACTCGTTGCAACCGCTGCGGCCGCCCGCACTCGGTGTATCGCAAGTTCGGGCTCTGCCGCATCTGCCTGCGCGAGCTAGCCCACAATGGCCAGATACCGGGGATGACGAAGTCCTCCTGGTAGGCCTCGCACATCACGACTTAGAGACTTAGAAGAGAGACAGCCACAAGCCATGTCGATGACAGATCCGATAGCCGACTTCCTCACGCGCATTCGCAACGCGATCCACGCCGCGCACGAGACGGTCGAGATCCCCGCCTCAAAACTCAAGGCGGAGGTTGCGCGCATCCTCACCGAGCAGGGCTACATCGACTCGTGGACGCTCGCTCCCGCGCCCGACGGCGGCGCCGGTCAGGTGATCGAGATCCGTCTGAAGTACACCGACGACCGCCGCTCGGCGATCTCCGGATTGCGCCGCGTGTCGCGTCCGGGTCGGCGTACCTACGTGGAGGCC
>JBOGYB010000316.1:0-3199 GCA_050696555.1 Solirubrobacteraceae bacterium
GTCGTGGGTGACCATGAGGATCGTCGTGCCGGACCTGTTGATGCGGTAGAGGAGCTGCATGATCCCGATCGAGGTATCGGGGTCGAGGTTGCCGGTGGGCTCGTCGGCCAACAACAGCGGGGGGTGGGAGGCGAAGGCACGGGCCACCGCCACGCGCTGTTGCTCTCCCCCGGAGAGCTGGTGGGGGTAGTTGTGGAGCTTAGTTGATAGGCCAGTGAGACGCAGGATGTCGGGTAGGGCGGCGCGAATCTGCTTGCGCGAGGCACCGGTCACCTGTAGCGCGTAGGCGATGTTGTCGTACACGGTGCGGGTGGGGAGCAGCTTGAAGTCCTGGAACACCACCCCCACGTTGCGACGGTAGTAAGGGATGCGCTTGCGCTCGATATCCGCGAGCGAGCGTCCGGCGACGCGGATCACCCCTTCGGTGGGGTCGAGCTCCTTGATGAGCAGCCGCATGATCGTGGACTTACCCGAGCCGGTGGAGCCGACGAGGAACACGAACTCCTGACGGTCGATGGCGAACGTGGCGCGCTCGAGGCCGGTGTCGCCCGAGTCATACGCCTTGGTGACCCCACGAAACTCCACCACCGTGTTGGCATTGGGCGTATTTGCCGGTCGCGCGGGAGCCGCCACGGGGCGGACAGGGGTGTCGCGACGAAGGCGCTGCGGTAGCGCTCTGCGGCGGGGGGTGTCGTGACTAAGGACGTCGCTGTCGGACGAGGACATGGCCGCGCACAGTAGCGAGATGGCCCGCGTCAGGTCGCACTTTTCCCTGCATGCAAGGGGATTTGCAAGATACGGGACTTCACGGACGATCCCGGGGGAGCTTGACCGTGGAGAACGTCCCGAGTGGATGTCCTATCGTGACGGCGCAAATGGCAGACATCTCCACCACCACCGTGACCGCGAACGGGCTGCCGGTGTACAGCATCGCCCTGCCGGGCACTCGCGCGCTGACCGTGCTCGTAGCGTTCGACGCGGGCGCCCGCACCGAGAAGGTGGAGGAGAACGGGATGGCGCACTTCTTGGAGCACCTCGTGTTCAAGGGGGGCGAGAAGTACTCCACCTACAAGGACGTCAACGAGACCGCGGAGCGGTTGGGTGGGATGTTGAACGCCTACACCTCCCACGACCTCGTGGCCTTCCACATCACGGTCAGGGCAGAGTCGGCCCCGGAGGCGATAGACCTGTTGAGCGACTTCGTGGCGCGTCCGCGACTGGATGCCGAGGAGCTCGACCGCGAGCGGGGGGTGGTGATCCAGGAGATAAACCGCGCCTACGACCAGCCCTCCACGGTGGCGGAGTATCTGATCGACAAAGCCGCTTTCGGCGACCATCCCCTGGGACGCACGGTGCTGGGACCGGAGGAGAACCTGCGCAGCTTCACCCGCGAGGCGATCGTGGCCTTCCGCGAGCAAAGGTGGGCCGGTGCGAGCGGGGGGGCGTTCTTGGTTGGGAATACGGGTTTCGTACCCGGGGAGGATCAGCTGGGCGAGCTGTTTTCGCGTTTCCCCACACTACCCTCACCGGAGCCGTACGTGGCTGCCCCCGAGTTCGCCCCGGAGACGTTGGTGGAGCAGCGCGACACCAACCAGTCGCACCTGAGGATGATCTACAGGCCCGACGTGAGCGTGGCGGATGTGAAGCAAAGGGCGGCGCTATCGATCTACTCCACGCTGTTGGGCGGCTCGATGGGTTCGCGACTGTTCGAGGAGATCAGGGAGAAGCGGGGGTTGTGCTACTCGGTGTATGCCATCGCCCACGCTTATGCCGACATGCCGATCTTGCAGCTCGGGTCGGGGCTTGACTCCGAAAAGTGCATCGAGGCGTATTCACGGATGCGCGAGATCGTGGACGAGCTACGCGCCGACGGTCCCACACGTGAGGAGGTTGACCGCGCGCGCGCATACTCGGCGGGACGGTTGGTGCTGGCCTTCGAGAACACGAACGCCGTGGCACGGTATGGGGCGAGCCAGAAGATCGTCTACGGCGAGGACATCGACCCCGACGCCGCGATCGCCGCGCTTGACGCGGTCACGTTCGACGAGGTGATGGAGGTGGCGGAAAACGTCGCCGACAACCTCGCGGTGGCGTGTGTGGGGCCGCACACGGCTAAGGATTTTTGACGCTAACAGGCCGCTGAGCTGCGGCGGTTCGCAAGCGTGCGAGTCAGCGGCCTTGAACCGCGGAGAGCACCTGCTCGCCGTGAGACGTAAGCGTCCAGCAGTTGGAGTACCCAGGTCCACGAGGGCGCGTGTTGGCGACGAGGCCTAGGCGGGAGAGGCGGGAGAGCAGCTTCGAGGTCTGCCCCTCGTCGGCCACCTCCGCTCCGAATGCGATCTCGCGGTTGCTGGAGCAGGGGTGCTCGCCGATGAACAGTAGACAGCGGACAGTGCGGTAGGTGAGCCGCATGTCAAGCCGCTCGAGCAGCCGCCCCCGCTCGCTGTCGGTGTGCGGGGCACGGCGCAAATGAACCTCCGGGGCTTCACTCGTGAGTTCTTCCCCGGCGGCACGCGCGCCGAGATAGGGCAGCGCGATCATCGCCATGAGCTGACCGTGGAGCTGCGTGAGTGCTACCGAGCCCACACCCGAGTCCTTGGCTTCTGCCTGTGCGAGAAGGCGCGCGTGGATCACCGAAGCGGCTCCGCCGACCACCCCCTCTGCCGTGAGGACCGGCGCCGGACCGCCACCGCGCGGACGCGGAGCTTCGGCGTCGAGCGCAGCGGTCAGCTCGTCCATGATCTCCACGCGGCGAGCGAGCACAAGCTTGCCCGCGCCGAGCGCCTCCACGACGCAAACACGCGCAAGCTCGGGCTCGGAGTCGAACAACAAGAGCAGCGCGGCCAGCCCGTGGCGAACACGCTCGCGCCAAGTCCGGAGGGAGGCGCAAGCCTCCACCACGACCCGCCGAGCCTCCCCGACCCCCCACTCGAACGCGGCGAGAAAGCACTCCTCGCGACCGTCGAACATCTCATAGAACGTGCGCCGCGAGATCCCCGCGCGTGCGACGACGGGAGCGACCGACGCGCCTGCGTATCCCCGCTCTGCCGCTACCGCCACCATCGCGGAGACGATCCGCGCGCGTTGGATGTCGTCCACCTCGCCGCGCGACATGGCGTCACGCCCGGGGCGAGTGCTGTTCAGACCCCCCCGCTCACGGTAGCTCGCTGACATCTCCCCTCCCATGCAGGTCGACGTA
>JBOGYB010000317.1:0-3193 GCA_050696555.1 Solirubrobacteraceae bacterium
GTGCGGGGGCGTCCTTGGTGAGGCCCTCCCACCACACGTCTCCGTCGTCGGTGAGGGCGCAGTTGGTGAAGATGGTGTTGCTCTCGATGGTGCGCACGGCGTTGGGGTTCGTGTCATCGCCGGTGCCGGGAGCGACACCGAAGAAGCCCGCCTCGGGGTTGATCGCATAGAGGCGGCCATCATCGCCGAACTTCATCCAGGCGATGTCGTCGCCGACGGTCTGCACATCCCAGCCGGGGAGCGTGGGGATGAGCATCGCCAGGTTGGTCTTTCCGCAAGCGGAGGGGAAGGCGGCAGCGATGTACTTGACGTCCTTCTCGGGAGAGGTGAGCTTGAGGATGAGCATGTGCTCGGCCATCCAACCCTCGTCGCGGGCCATCACCGAGGCGATACGCAGGGCAAGACACTTCTTGCCGAGTAGCGCGTTGCCGCCGTACCCGGAGCCGTAGGAGGTGATCTCACGGGTGGCGGGGAAGTGGACGATGTACTTGTTGTCGGCGTTGCAGGGCCAGGGGACGTCTGAGACGCCATCTCCCAAGGGCATACCGACCGAATGTAGGCAGGGGATGTAGTCGCCCTCCTCGCCAAGCACCTCCAGGGCACCTGTGCCCATACGGGTCATGATGCGCATCGACACCGCCACATAGGGAGAGTCGGTGAGCTGCACCCCGATCTGGCTCTTGTCGGAGCCGAGGGGACCCATCGAGAAGGGGATCACATACATCGTGCGACCGCGCATGGAGCCGGTGAAGAGCTCTTTGAGCGACTCCTTCATCTCGGAAGGGTCACACCAGTTGTTGGTGGGCCCGGCTTCTGACTCGTGGGTTGAGCAGATGAAGGTGCGGTCCTCCACGCGGGCGACGTCGCCGGGGTCGGAGAGCCCAAGGTAGGAGTTTGGACGCTTGGCGTCGGAGAGGCGCTTGAAGGTGCCGGAGTCCACGAGAACCTGGCAGAGGCGGTCGTACTCCTCGGCCGAGCCGTCACACCAGTAG
The DNA here is from genome assembly GCA_050696555.1 of Solirubrobacteraceae bacterium. Lineage (GTDB taxonomy): Bacteria > Actinomycetota > Thermoleophilia > Solirubrobacterales > Solirubrobacteraceae > Palsa-744. Next base: position 993 of record JBOGYB010000317.1, read on the forward strand.
ATGGAGGAGGGTTCGCACAGCGCGGCGATCTCCTCGACCCACGTGAGCAGGCGCTTGTTCTTGGTGTTTGGTGCGGCGGCGGTGGTCTCCATGACGTGTGGGCGGCTCCTCGGTGTCGCGGGTGGCGGGCGCTCGACGGCGCCACCGGGTGGGTGGGTTTTGATTCCACCAGGGAACGGAAAAACGCCCTTGAGGGGCGCAAACTTGCAGCCTATCGCACGGGACGGAGAGCGATGCGTGGCACCATCCCACGAGGCGATGGTGACCGACCCGTGGGAGCGGCTACTCGACGTTCCCCTCGGCAGCGGTGGCGCCGGGCTCACGGCGAGGCACCAAGACCAGCCGCTTGAACTCCGCGACAAGCACGCCATCCTGGTTGTAGACACGCGTGTGCACCCTGACCGTGCCGCGATCAGGCTTTGATTGCGACTCGCGCTTCTCGAGGACCTCCGACTCGCAGAAGAGGGTGTCGCCGTGGAAGACCGGGGCGGGGTGCTTGAGCTCTTCGGTGGCGAGGTTTGCGATGGCCTTGCCGGAGACGTCGGAGACGGACATGCCGAGCGCGAGCGAGTAGACGAGCGGACCGACGACGACGTTGCGGCCCTGCTGTGATTTGGAGGCATAGACGTCGTTGATGTGCAGCGGATGATGGTTCATCGTGATGAGGCAGAAGAGATGGTCGTCTGACTCGGTGACGGTCTTTGCGGGCCAGTGCTTGTAGGTGGCGCCAACCTCGAACTCCTCCAGGTAGCGACCGTAGGGGTGCGCGCCGGAGGCCTCGCGGGCGGCTTGGTCGGTCTCTACGGTGGGGACGGCGACAGGGGCGTTACTCATGGGTGGGGTGGGTCTCCTGTGGTGCGAAGGTGGGCGTTTGGCGCTAGGCATCTATGCCCAAGCATTGGGCCCAGGCTTACGGGCCTGGTAGGAACTCTAGTGGGGAGGAACCCGATAGCGTTCGTAACTGCACTTCAACACGGTGCCGTTCTCGCGCCGTAGACCAGGAGACCCACCTTGCGCAACCCCAGAGCCTTCGATAAGCCCCTTGCGATCGGCGCGCCCGAGCCGGCACGCGAGATCCCGTTCAAGCCGTCCCGGATGATCCACTTCCTCGACCTCTCGAACGAGAAAATGGTGGCGAAGGTGCCGGATATCGCACCAACCGTGGACATCCTGCTCGGGAACCTCGAGGACGCGGTGTCGGTGGACCGCAAGGAGGCGGCGCGCGCCGGGTTGATCAAGGTGGGACGCGAGATGGGGGCACACAGCTCGGAGAGCTGGGTCGGCGAGACCGCGCTGTGGACGCGCGTGAACTCGCTGGAGTCGCCGTGGGTGCTGGACGACCTCACGGAGGTGGTGGGCGAGATCGGGGACAAGATCGAGGTGATCATGGTGCCGAAGGTGGAGGGTCCCTGGGACATCCACTATGTCGACCGACTCCTGGCGCAGTTGGAGGCGAAGGCGGGCATCGAGAAGCCGATCTTGGTGCACGCGATCCTCGAGACGGCGCTGGGGGTGGCGAACCTCGAGGAGATAGCTGCCGCAAGCCCGCGCATCCAGGGGATGAGCTTCGGTCCAGCCGACCTGGCGGCATCCAGGCGCATGAAGACCACACGCGTAGGCGGGGGCCATCCTGGGTACCGCACGATCGCCGATCCCGACGCCGACGACCCTGAGCTACCTCGTCCCAGCTATCAGCAGGACCCCTGGCACTACTCGATCGCGCGCATGGTGGACGCATGCACGGCGGTGGGCGCCCTCCCCTTCTACGGCCCCTATGGAGACATCAAGGACGAGCTCGGCTGCGAGACGCAGTTCCGGGCGGCGTTCCTGCTGGGATGCGTGGGCGCGTGGTCGCTACACCCGGTGCAGATCGGGATCGCCAAGAAGGTCTTCTCGCCGGATCCCGAGGAGGTGATCTTCGCCAAGAAGGTAATCGAGGCGATCCCGGACGGCCGCGGTGTGCACATGATCGACGGGAAGATGCAGGACGACGCCACCTGGAAGCAGTGCCAGGTGATGGTGAAATTGGCGGAGATGCTTGCCCGCAAGGACCCGGAGCTGGCGGAGGCTTACGGGTTCGTGCCTGCCGGGGCCTAGCTGTAAGACCCGAGCAGGTTGTTCATGCGGGTGATGGGTGTGTCTCGCCCGATGGCTTGGTGTGGTCTTCGATGGTTGTAGGTCCATAGCCAGCCGTCAAGGGC
>JBOGYB010000318.1:0-3179 GCA_050696555.1 Solirubrobacteraceae bacterium
GGTCGGGGATGTGGTGAAGGATCGCGTGGCCGATCACGAGGTCGAAGCTCTCGTCCTCGAAGGGCAGCCGCTCGGCGTCGGTGGCAACCGTATTCACATCGAGGCCGAGCCTCTCGGCGTTGGCGGAGAGCGCGGAGAGCATCCCCGGGGAGATGTCGGTGCACGTGGCCTCGCCGATCACCCCAGCGAGCATCAGGTTGAGCGTGAAGTAGCCGGTGCCCGAACCGATCTCCAGCGAGCGCTCGAAGCGAGGAACGTCGCGGCCGAGGGCCTTGCGCACCTTGGCGAGCACCTGCGCCTGGCCGACATCCCCGAAATCGATGCCCCACTTGGCGTCGTAATGATCGGCGGCCACGTCGTGGTAGCGAGTGTTGACGTCGCGGATCTCCTCCGCGTTCAAAGTGGGTGTCACGGTCGGGCACCTTAGGGCATATCGCGATCTGTCCATATACTCGCGGCCCTTGTCTGTGTCGCTCTACCTGCAGGACAACCAGCCCGAGGGGGTGCCGCCGCTGGCGCTCACCGGCGAGCGCACGCTCCCGGATGTGCCGGAGGAGAACTACTGGTTTCGCCGCCACCTGGCGGTGTACGAGTGGATCGCCGCGCGTGTGGGGGGAAAGCGCGTGGTCGACATGGCGTGCGGGGAGGGCTACGGCTCGGATGTGCTCGCGGGGAGCGCGGGGAGTGTGGTGGGTGTGGACGCCAACCCCGAGGCGCACGAGCACGCCAGGTTGCGCTACACCCGCGCGAACCTGCGCTTCGAGCGCGACCTCGTGGAGACGTTTCCCGAGCAGGCGGACGCGGTGGTGTTCCTGCAGACGATTGAGCACCTGCAGGACCCGACAGCGGTGTTGGAGCACTTCAAGTCGCTTGTAGGGGAGGGGGGTGTGGTGTTTGTGTCCACACCCAACGTGCTCACGCTCGCGCCCAAGGGGGCGGAGCGGTCGGACAACCCGTGGCATGTGCACGAGTACCGGGTGGGGGAATTCGAAGAGCTGTGTCGGGGGACGTTCGGGAGCGTGGAGATGTACGGGCTCTTCCACGCGCGCAAGCTGGCGGTGCACGCACTCGCATTGAAGCTGGGTTGGGACGCGATCCACCCACGGTTGCGTTTGACCAAACCTTTCTACGACTGGTTCACGCCGGCGATAGCCGCAAGCGATTTCGCGCTGAAGCCGGCCGGTGAAGCCGACCTCGGCCAGGCGCTCGACTTCATCGCCGTCTGCCGGTCGTGAGTGGGGGCCGCCCGCGGGGCGAGTTGGCGATCGTCCTGCACACCCACATGCCCTATGTGGAGGGCTTCGGCACGTGGCCGTTCGGAGAGGAGTGGTTGTGGGAGGCGATCGCGGGGAGCTACCTGCCGTTGCTGGACCTGTTGGACGAGGGCGCTCCGCTGACGGTGTCGCTGACGCCGGTGCTGTGCGATCAGCTCGAAGCCGACGGGGTGGGGGGACGCTTCGAAGCGTTAGTCGAGGAGGTGAGACGACGCACGCACGAGGAAGACATCGAGGGGTTGCGTGAGAACGGCTATGAGGCGCTTGCACGGGAGCTCGAGCGCTCGTGGGGGGAGTATGAGCACTCCTTGCGACGCTTCCGCGAGCGTGGGGGGGACCTGGTGGGGGCGTTTGCCTCACACGCGCAATGGACGTCCTCGGCGACGCATGCGGTGTTGCCGCTGCTCGCGACCGACGCGGGGGTGCGCGCGCAGGTGCAGGCCGGTGTGGATTCACATCGCGCGCGCTTCGGCGAGCGGTGGGCGGGGGGCTTCTGGCTGCCGGAGTGTGCCTACGCGCCGCATTTGGAGCCGTTGTTGGAGGAGGGAGGAGTTCGTGCCACGTGTGTGGAGCTGACCTCCCGCCAAGGGCTCGGCTCGCGCGATTGCTTGCGCGTGCTTGTTGGGGAGTCGGGGGTGGTGCTCGTACCGATCGACCGTGCGACGATTGCGCGCGTGTGGAGCGACGAGGGCTACCCGTCGCACGGTGCCTACCGCGACTACCACAACCACACGGTGCACCACCACAAACCGTGGGGGAACGACGGAGAGGGATACAGCCACGAGCGGGCGCTTGCGACGGCGCGGGGACACGCGAAGGAGTTCGTGGGGGGTGTGATCGAGCGTTTGCGTGCCGCCAACGATTCCGCGGCCGGTGGAGACCTACTACCGGGCGGGGGGCTCGTGGTATGCGCGCTTGACACGGAGCTGCTCGGCCACTGGTGGTATGAGGGAGTGCACTGGTTGCGGGGGGTGGTGGAGGAGTGCTCCCGTCAAGGGCTCACGCTTGTGCGCCTCGACGACGCGCTTGCGCTGCAAGATCCCGCGCCGGCTGATGACGCCGAGTGGGGGGCGAGCACCTGGGGCAAGGACGGGGACCTCTCCACATGGTCGGGTCCGAAGGTTGCGGACATGGCTTTTGCGACGCGTGCCGCCGAACTGCGCACGCTCGCCGCAGGGCACGATATGGGGGACACGGCGATGCGCGAGTTGCTGGCATTGCAAGCCTCCGACTGGGCCTTCATGGTGTCGCGGGATCTGGCGGCGCCGTATGCGCGTGAGCGCTTCGAGGGCCACCGCGAGCGGTTGGAGAGGGCTCTCACACAGGGAACCCTCGCCAATGACGATGCTCTGCGCAACCTCGCCCCGGGCGTCGGTGCAAGTCTGATGCTCGGCTCCTGAAACTGGATAAGCCCTCGCCGACCACGGGCCCTACTCCCAGCGAAGCTCCGTTGGCTCCACACGCATGCGCAACACCCGCGCCGGTACGCCACCCACCACCGCATTCTCAGGCACGTCCTTGGTGACCACTGCGCTCGTGCCCACGATGCTGTTGTGCCCCACGCTCACTCCACGTAGCACACAGGCGCCGTAGCCGATCCACACATTGCTCCCCACGCGCACGTCGCGCTTGTAGATCCCCTGTAAGCGGATCGGGCGCTCCACCTCCACCACGCCGTGGTCGAAGTCGATCAGCATCACCCGGTCGGCGATGATGCACTCGCTGCCGATCGACACGTGCTGGTAGGCGGAGATCGTGCACTCCTGACCCATCACCGTCTTCGCTCCGATCGACACTTCGCCCTCGTGCACGCGGATCTTGGAGCCGTGGCCCACCCACGACCAGCGCCCGATGCGCAGCGTGGCGTGCCTGCCGATCTCGAACTTCACGCCCGGACAGATGAAG
>JBOGYB010000319.1:0-3175 GCA_050696555.1 Solirubrobacteraceae bacterium
GAGCTTGCGCATGCACTGCACGACGAGGCGCTCGAACGCGCTGTCGTCGAGATCCTCGTACGGGTAGCGCATCGGGGGGAGATTAGCGACGGATCTCGACGCCACGCCGGGGCTTGGCGGCGGCAGACAGATCGCTCCCAGGATCGGGGCAACACGTCGATCCATGCTCCAAGCGTAGGTCTCGCCCCAGCGTCGGTTCAGATCTTTCCTTCGAGCTTGTACCGAGAGGATGGCCTAGATGACCTTTGTTCTTTTGCATGGGGAAAGAAGCACGCCACCGAGACTTGCTTAGAGCGAGCGTCACACGACGCCTCTTTGCCTACTTCGCGGCCGCGACCGCGGCCGGAAACCATCGTCCCAACCTCGGCACGACATATCCGCTGACTCGAAGGTGCCGAGATCAACACGGAGGGACGATGGTCGGCGAAGCCATGCAAACCGGCGATCTCCCGCCCCTGCGGTCCCTTCCGACCCTCGCTGCGGTCCTTTTGCGGTCCCGATCCGCGCGAGCGCCCCCGAACGCGCCCAAACGACGCCTGCAACACCAGCATTTCCGCCGGATTTTGCAGGGTCATAGGATCAAATCTTCATCGGGGAGACAGGTTTAAATTGGCTCAAAGACTGGGGATTTGGAGCCTCTGCAACCGTTTTGCAAACGTCGCGCACGCTCCATGCACGCACGAGAGCCATCTCATGCACGCTCCGTGTACATGATACAGGCCGACGTCGGCGAGGCTCAAATCGTCCTGCCGCTGATCGCTGATTACAGCGGAAACACCCCGCGGATAATATTTACGCTAGATCGAGCTAACTAACGCGCTGTGTTAGACTGCTCAATGTGCCGTCAATGGTTGATCTGCCCGACACCCTCATCTCTGAAGGTCGCTACTGGGTGAGCGCATCGGAAGCCGCTCAGCTTGCAGGCGTGCCTACGACGCATGTGTATCCGGGCTTGCAACGCTTGCGGCGGCGGGGCGCGATCTTCTCCCCCACGCGCGGCCTGTACGTGGTGGTCCCTCCCGAGTACAGATCCTGGCGGGTGCTGCCGGGCGAGCTGTTCATCGACGCGATGATGCGAACGCTTGGACGCCGCTACTACGTGAGCCTGCTCACCGCCGCGGCTATGCATGGCGCCGCACACCAGGCGCCACAGGTCTTCCAGGTGATGGTTGACCGGCCCGTCGCCGACCGCGACATCGAGCGCGTGAAGCTGCGCTTCTACACTAATGACTATCTCGACCAGATGGCCGTGCAGGAACGCCAGGTCGACACTGGCCGCGTCCGCCTGGCGACGCGGGAGACGACGGTCCTTGACCTCGTCGCCCATCCCGACGCCGCTGGCGGGCTGAGCAACATTGCGACCGTGATCGCGGAGATCGGGGATCTCGACGTACCGGCGCTGGCACATCTGGCGAGCGTGCGCTCACGCTCAACCGCACGACGACTCGGGTGGCTACTCGACACGTTCCGCAATGACCTCAAGCTCGGCCCGCTACACGAGATCGCGCGTCCAAACGAGGGCTATCCGACACGGCTCGTGCGCTCCCTACCGGCGCGCGGCCCGATCAACACCGACTGGAACCTTCAGGTCAACAGTCCTCTCGAGCCCGACCTGTGATCGACCGTCCCGCCCTCATCGCATGGCGCTCGAAGGCACCGTGGCCCGACAGGGTGCAGGTCGAGCAAGACCTCCTGCTGTCCCGACTGATGATCGAGATCGCCCGCGACGACATGCTCGGACCGGAGCTTGCGATGCGCGGCGGGACATGCATCCACAAGCTCCACCTACCGGCCGCGCTGCGCTATTCCGAGGACCTCGACTACGTCCGCTCCACCCACACCGGCATTAAGCCATATACGCAGGCACTCGCAAGAATCGCAGACGAGGTCGGACTGACTGTCTCAAGCAGGCAGCGCTCGGGACAAATGGTGCATGTCTATCTCGACGGCGAGCCGACAGAAGGAATCGGTCGCATCCGCATCAAGGTCGAGATCAACATCGCCGAGACCGAGACGTTCCTGCCACGAAAGACCATACGCCACACCGTGGAGACATCCTGGTGGAGCGGCGAAGCCGACATCCCCACATTCCAAGCCGAGGATCTGCTCGCCACCAAGCTACGAGCGCTCTACCAGCGCAGCAAGGGCCGCGACCTCTTCGACATATGGCAGCACTCCGCGAAGCCAGCGCTTTCGGGATTTCGCGCTATTCTCCAACGCCTTTGCAGACAATTGTCATCGGGGAGACATGTTTAAATTGGCTCTGATACAGGAGATTCGGAGGCTCTGCAACCGATTTGCAACCGGTATGTACGCTCCGTGTACGCTCGGAGACGGTCCGATGTACGCTCCGTGCACATCATAGCGCCTGGAGGGGATAACAGCGACCGAAATCGCGTCTGGTTGCGCCTTTGACGCAGCCCAGATCTTGAGGTCGTTTGCGCCCATATGCGATCGCGTGCGGGCCTTGCGATGGTCGCAATAGGTGCCGGTGAACGCATGTTTGATCGAAGCAATCCTCACGGATCACGCTGGCCGTCAGATAGCGCCGAGACTGGTCTACTTCCAACAGGGCAAGCCACGATGCACGTGCCCATCCGGTCACCAAGCTGTCTAATCCACCGCCATCGCCGCGCGTGCTTTATCGCAGCCAGTCCCCTACTGCCCAAGCCTGTCGAGCCGAAGCAACAGGTCCCGCGCCTCAGGCTCGATCTCGGACGCCCTCAGATCCCGGGCGAGCTTCGTGCTCGAGACCGCCTGCTTCCGCTTGCCCTGCAACCGCTGATTGAGCTTGGCGCAGACCTCCTTACCGGGGCACAGCGCGAGACGGCGCTTTTGGTCTGGCCATCGCTCTGCGAGAAGCCGCGCCCACTCATCGTCACCGCAACCGCGCGCATCGATCCCCACGACAAAACCAGCGATCTTGCGACTCGCACGATCCATGATCTTCTGAAACGCCGGCTCGGACTCACCCAGCAGCTTCGCTGCCTCCGGACGCGTATAACCATGCAGCACACACAACGCCACAGCGTTGCGCTCCTTCTCGTTCAAGCGCCCCACCATACGCCCCACAAGACGAGCGACCTTCCGCCGGTCATCGACCTGCTCGACGAGATCACTGTTATCGGCGTAATGCTCTTTCAACGGCCCGTCCGTGAACAACCCCTCTTTCCGC
>JBOGYB010000320.1:0-3161 GCA_050696555.1 Solirubrobacteraceae bacterium
GTGCTGCCGCTACCAGCGCCGTCGCCATGAGCGTGCGTGTTGCCATGCCGATACGTCCCATTCCCACGTCGATCCCCTCACATTCGCCCCTTCATCCTGCCCGGTGACAGCCTATCGATTCCGATGGCGCGAAAGCGGTGCTCTCGCGTCAGATGGAGCGGAAGCTGTGCCCGGCGGTGTGGAGTATGTGGGTTTGTGACATTCCAAACGCAAGCACCACGATCAGCGCGATGTACACCGTCCCGATCGCGATGCGGTAGTGGCGGGGGACGCGGTAGTAGGCAGCTTGCTCGATCGTGCGCGAGCGCAACTGGCGCCAGCGACGGGGCATCTCACGTAGCGCGAGCAAAATGAAGATGAGCAGGAACGGGTTCCCCAGCAGCAAGATCATGGCGATGAGTCCCCCGATCCCAAGGAACCACATGGAAGGTGCGACGGCTGCCATCGCGCGACCTCCGTCGAACGGTACGACGGGGATCAGGTTGATGAGGTTGAGAAAGAAACCGATATATGCGAGCGCCAGCAGCAGGTCGCTGCCGGTGAGAGCTCCCACCACCCCCACCCCTGCGGCGCCAATCGTGCCGAGAATCGGTCCCGCCAAGCCCACCCGGGCCTCTGCTACTGCGTTGTCGCCAAGGGAACGCGAAAAGATCGCGGCGCCCAGGAAGGGAATGAACATCGGGGTGCTCGCTTTGATCCCCTCGCGTTTGAGTTGGATGACGTGGCCCATCTCGTGCACGAACATCAATGCCACGAAGCCTGCGGCAAACGGCCACCCCCACAGCAAGCTGTAGGCGGCGATGGACACCAGTGCGGTGCTCCCCGTGGTGAGGAGCTTCAGCTTTGGCAGCAACAGCACACCCGCCTTCAAGTAGGCGCCGAACTTGGCGGCGACGGCCGTCACGCCGGCGGCGGCGCCTCCCAGTCGCTTGCGAAGCGGGCGCGGCGATGGCCGACCGAAAGAAGCTTCTCCGGGGCTCGCTCCTGTAACGGGCGCGTTCGGAACTGGGACCGGGTGTGGGGCTACAGGCCCACTGAACGGGCTGTCGCTGGAAACGGGCAGATCGCCGTCCATGCACCCATTGTCGCAGCCCCCATAAGCCGCGGCTAATGAAGATCGTGCATGCTCCCAACGGCACGCTTGGAGAACCTCCATAGCCGTCTCCCAGGCTTGCTCGGCGGCTTTCCCCGGAAGATGCGAGGAGAACTACAAAATGCCCTTGACGTCGGTTGGGGAGAGGCGTACGTTGGATGTAGACGCGGCCCCCGAGCCGCAAAGAGCGAGGCCACTGAGGTGTAAGGCCGCGCCACCCAGCAACCGGGAAGCCCTCGGGTTAACCGGGAGCAGGTTCCTCAAGCGGCTTGGGACCGCGTCGGTTTCGTTAAGCACCACTCTCCAGAGGGTGTGCGAGGCAAAGAAGCGCCGCGATGCGGAAGCAGTGCGGCGCTACACTGGACGGGCAGTACATCCACGGGGACGACAGGCTTCGACGCGGTTGGCTCGTGTGGATGGTGGCGAGTCGAGGTCCCGGGCGGCCTCGTAAAACACCCGGGAAAACCATAAGTGCGGACTCTCACGAGTACGCCCTCGCTGTCTGATTAAGAGTCAGACGTGAGGTCTCGAGCCCCGCTCGTCTGCGGCGGGGGGCCTCGGGATCAAAAAGCAGGCTCACCCGGTGAGGTCCACCTCTGCCGACCCGGGGAAAGCTAAGGGGGTTGGTCCCCAGCAACCCGGCCGGCGAGGCTAGCTAGGGACGAGATCAGAGCGCCGGCTACGCTCGTAGAAGCCATTCATACGCGACTGCGGACGCGGGTTCGATTCCCGCCGTCTCCATTTTTGTCCATATTCCGCTTAGGGAAGCCAAAATCTACGGCAAGACGGCGGGAATCGAACCAGTGCGATGTGCCCGCCGTCGGGTGTGGGCGTGATCGGTAGGCCGGTTCCTTATGAATCGACGAGTGATCCAACCGTCGATAAAGGCAGCCAACGATCACGGGTGCATTCGGGTTTCGACGAGCGTGCATCGAGTGCTCTGGAGCACGGCTCCTATCCCCCTGACGGGCGAGGTTGGCAATCCCTGGCGCGTTTGCGCGGGAGTTAGCCGTTCAAGCCGTTGCCTTGTTGGCGTACCGCTGCCGTGCTGCTTGTCGGGAGACCCCGAGAGCTAGCGCGATGTGATTCCAGGACCTGCCGTGTGCTCGCGCGAGGATGACGGCCTCCCGCAAGCGAGCATCGTCTGTACGTACTGCCTCTGCTGCGGTAGCGATCTGACGGAGGTCGTCGGTGCCTTCGACCTCGGCTGTGGCTGGGTCCAGCGAGTCGGCGAGTCGTTCGAACCGTTGGGCTGCCTTATCGATTTCCTTGTCCGTGTGTTGGGTCATTGGTCACCTCATTCGAGGAATCTGTGGAACTTGGGTCGTAGGGACTGGGCGTGGATGACGACTGGGTCATCGCTCTCGATGTCGAGCACGCCGATCTCGAGCAGCGCTCCGTCGGATGCTGGTCCGATGAGCATCACCAAGTCGTCATCTAGAAGCACGCGTCGCATGGCGTTGCGTACGGCGTGCCATATGTCCGCGTCGACAACGCCGTGCTTTCGCGCTGGCTTACCGATGCGCATTTAGACAATATAGCTTGTCTAGTGCTGGGCCGTCTACTGCTGAACGTTAATCCTTCCAGATGGGAAATCCCGCGCGCGCTCAACAGCGTGACGGCTTCGCTCAACTGCCGGCATAGCTGCGAGCCGGATGGGACGCGTGACTTGGCGCGGCGTAGGTATTCGATGGTTTTTTCTCCCCGACGGTGAGGTCCGCGTAGCCTGCGGCAGTGCAAAGGAAGTTCATGTCGTTTAGGTCTTTGGCTTCCCACTTCTCATCCGCGTTGCGAAGGCGTAGGTAGAGCACCTCACTGAGCCGGGCTGCCTCCGGCATGCGTGCGAGCTCATCCGGGAACTTGTCAGCGAGCCATCCGGCGAATCGCTCCGATGAAATGGTCGTGCGAGCTGCTGCCTGTGCGATCTCTTGACGTTGGTCGACGATGAACCGAGCGAGGGCGTTGATTCGCGCATGTTCCTCGCTCATCCGCCGCTCGCGCATGTATGTGGCTAGCGCGGGAAAGCCTGTCGCCCATCGGTTGGCTGCGGCCTTGCCTTCTCCCTTGT
>JBOGYB010000321.1:0-3144 GCA_050696555.1 Solirubrobacteraceae bacterium
CGCTGGAGGTGTCAGGCGCTTCGCTAGTCCTTCGCTGCGGGGTGGGCGCTTGGGGACAGGCGCGCAGGTGCAGGGGCGCTGGTCGCTCACAAGCTCGATCTTCGCTACCCCGCCTGCCGCCGCCGGTGGTGTCGCTGCCCCACACGGAGGTAGTGGTGTAGCTGGGGCAGAGGACCCGCGCTTGCGCCGTCGCATGCTCGCGGAGCTCTTGCTCGAGCGCTATGGGGTGCTCACGAGGGAGCAAGTGCTGGCTGAGGGGATCGCCGGGGGCTTCGCGAGCATTTACGGGGCGCTCTGTGAACTGGAGACGCTGGGGGTGTGCCGGCGCGGCTATTTCGTGGAGGGATTCGGGGGCGCGCAATTCGCGCTGTCCGGAGCGGTCGAGCGACTGCGCGCACGCTCCGAGATGCAGGGACAGGCAGTCGTGCTGGCGGCGGTGGACCCTGCGCAGCCGTATGGCGCTGCGCTGCCATGGCCGCGGCGCGAGGGACAGGCACGCGGCCCCGCTCGCGTCGCGGGCGCGTATGTGGTGTTCGTGGACTCCCACCCGATCCTCTACCTCGAGCGTGGAGGACGTGGGATCGTGACACTCGCGGATGGATCGCCGGCCGTCGCGCTGCGGGCCCTTGCCGATGCTGTGCTGGCAGGGGACGTGCATGCAGTTGCGCTCGAGCGGGTAGACGGGGGACCCGCGATCGGCTCGGCGCTCGAGCCGCTCTTGGTGGATCTTGGCTTTCGTCAGGGTCCGAGAAAGCTCACGCTGCGAGCTTGAATCGCTCCAGCATCTCGAATAAGATCAATGACGGAGAACATGATGGGGTCGAATGGGCAATGGGGATTACCGTGCGTGTGATGTCGTCGAAGAGCCGACAACACTGGGTGGACGGTTGCGCCCGCACGAGTGAGAAACAATCGTCCCGCCCGATGTATTCAAGCCTTGCCAATAGTTCAGTGCTGAATTATCGTGGCGAACGATGGGGATGAGTGGAACAGGTGGGGAGCGTAGGTTGGCGCCCTTGCCGGGGGAAGCCCGTCCGGACGACTGTCTGGAGATTGATTATTCAGGCGATGGAAACACCGCCTTCGAGCTGGACGACGGCCCCGGCACCTATCAAGGGCTGACTCCCCTCTACAAGCGCCTGCCGCATGGGCCTCACGGGTTGGGACGCGAGGCGGTGGCGCGTCATCAGCGCGCTCGTCTCTACGGCGGGATGGTGGAGTCGGTGTATCAGCGGGGCTATGCGGCCACGAGCGTCGCGCATGTGATCGCGCTGGCGGGGGTGTCACGACGCGCCTTCTACGAGCAGTTCTCCAACAAGGAAGATTGCTTCCTCTCGACATACGACGCGCTCGTGGCGGCTTCGCGCAAGCGGGTGCTGAAGGCTTGGTTGTCGGAGCGGGGCTGGGCAAATCGCCTCTACGCAGCCTGCCAGCTCTTCCTCGAGGGGATCGCCTCCGACCCGCGCGGCGCCTATCTGGTGCTCGTCGAGTCGCTTGGCATCGGGCCGCGAGGCCACGAACGGTTGCAGCACACCACCACGGCGTTCGAGCGTGTGGTTGCCACCGGCTTCTCGCTCACCCCGGATGGCATAGCGCTACCTCCGCTCGCACCACGCGCGATCGTCGGAGGCGTGCGCTTCGTGGTGATCAGGCGTTTGCGCGAAAAACGTGAGGCGGTGCTTGCCGGGCTCACCGACGAATTGCTCGACTGGGTCAGCTCCTACCGCTCCTCGGCGGTCACGCGGTTGCGCACGCTCGGGTCTGCCCGGCCGTCGCGGCTGGTAGTCAAACGAGCACGCTTTCTCACGCGCGAAGATCGCCGCTCGTGTGTGATGGACGCGATGGTGCAACTCGCCCTGGAAGAGGGGTACCCGAACATCACAGACGCCGAGATCGCACGTGCCGCGGCGGTCTCCACCGAAGCGTTCCACAGGGAGTTCCCCAACAAGCAGGAGTGTCTGCTCGCGGTCGTCGACGAGTTTGCGGCAGAAGCTCACGACGCCGTTATGAGGGCAACTCGCAACGACGAGGACTGGCCCGAGGCGGTGCACAAAGGGGTGGAGGCACTGATCGGGTACTGCGCCGCCCATCCAGGTCTTGTAAAGCTTTCTTTCATCGACCTGTTCGACGCCGGCGATGGCATGGTGGAGCGGGTGAGCGGTCTGATGGACGGGTTCATCAACGTGATGACCAAGAACATCCCCGAACCGCAACGGGCGCCTGCGGTGGCGGCCGAGGCGATCATGGGTGCGGTGTGGGCGATCCTCTCGAGCTACGCTCCGCACGATCGTCTGCGCTACCTGCCCTGCCTCGTGGATCACCTGAGCTTTTTGATCCTCGCGCCTTACATCGGTCCGCGCGCGGCGGTCGAGGCGATCGAGTCGGCAGGATCCAAGCGCAAGCAGCTCACCACCTCCTGAGCGGCTCGAGGGGATCGTCCGCGTATCCTGGTCTCCATGGCTACGGACGAGGCCATCCGCGTCGGAACGCGCCCTCGACGGGTGGGACACAAGGGTGCGGCGCACCTGGCCCCGGGCAACACGCTCGCGAGCTTTGACGCGGCGCTCGCCCATGACGTGGACATGATCGAGTTCGACGTGCTCAGCGAGAAAATCGATGGCAGCGGTCGTTTGCTGGTGGCACACGACTACGAGGACATGCGCTCGCGCACTCCGCTCACGCTCGAGGAGGCGCTGGGGTATCTCGCGGGCGAGGATTTCGCGCACGTCGACATTGACCTCGACGTGAAGATACCTGGGTACGAGCTGCAAGTTGTGGACGCCCTGCGCACCGCGGGGCTCATAGAGAGGACGCTCATCAGCGGTATGTATCCCTCCGCGCTCGCTCGCGTGCGCGCCGTCGAGCCCTCGCTGCGGCTCGGCTTGTCGGTGCCGCGTGTGCGGCGCGACTACACCACCGACCTGCTTACCGCGATCCCTGCGCTGGCGATGCTCACGGGCTACCGCGCGATGCTCCCGCGCCGCGCGCGTGGGGTCCTCGAGGCGGGAGAAGTGGATGCCATCATGGCGCACTGGCGGGTGGTCACCCCCGCGCTCGTGCGTGCCGTGGAGCTAGGTGGGGGGGAGCTCTACGTATGGACCGGTGACGACGCCGCGCTCGTCTCCCAGCTCACGCGGTGGGGGG
>JBOGYB010000322.1:0-3117 GCA_050696555.1 Solirubrobacteraceae bacterium
GAACTACGCCAAGTACTCCCGCTCACGCAAAGACTTCGTCTTCAAGATGGTCTTCCAAAACCCGTTCGAGGAGATCGTCGAGCTGTTGCAGGCGATGAACAAGCTCGGGATAAAGCCCGAGCACGAGTGCTTCGACCTCGGCCATGTCGGCTCGCTCGCACCGCTGGTGGACATGGGTGTGCTGAAGGCTCCCCTGCACGTCGACTGCGTGATGGGGGTCATCGGCGGCATCCCGCCCACTCCGCGCAACCTGGCGGCGATGGCTGACAACGTCGCCGACGTGCCCGGGGGCAAACACCACTGGGGGGTGATCGGCATCAGCCGCGACCAGTGGACGCTGATTGCCACCGCGCTGACCCTCGGTGGGTCGATTCGCGCTGGAGTGGAGGACAACATGTACCTCCCCGACGGCACGATGGCGCGCTCCAACGGCGACCTCATCGCCCAGGCGCGCAAGATGTGCCAAGACGTCGGCCGCCGGCCCGCCACGATCTCGGAGGCCCGTGGCCTGCTGGGAATCGCCTGATGGGTCTCCCCCTCGCAGGCATTCGTGTACTCGACCTCTCGCGGCTGCTCCCCGGTGGTTTCTGCTCGCTGCTGCTCGCCGACTTCGGTGCGGAGGTGCTGAAGGTAGAGGACACCGGCGCAGGCGACTACATCCGCTGGGCGCCCCCCTATTACAACGGCGCCGAGGACAGCGCGAAGTCGGGGCTGTTCCTGTCGCTCAACCGCAACAAGCGCTCTATCCGCATTGATCTCAAGAGCGAGGGTGGGCGTGAGGTGCTGCTGCGGCTGGTGCGCGAATACGACGTCGTGCTCGAGTCCTTCCGTCCGGGGGTGCTCGACCGGCTTGGCGTCGGATACGAGCGTATGCGCGAGGAGAACCCAGGTCTCGTCTACTGCGCTATCACCGGCTACGGCCAGACCGGTCCCAAGCGCGACGCCTCCGGCCACGACATGAATTACTTGGGGTTGATCGGGTTGCTCGGCTTGACGGGTGAAGGTGGCGGTCCGCCCGTGCAGGCAGCGGGCCAGATCGCAGACCTCGGCGGGGGCGCCTTGATGGCTGCCTTCGGGATCATGGCTGCGCTGCGAGAGCGCGACGGCGGGGGTGGGCGGGGAGCCCAATCACCCGGCTCCGGGGAGGGCCAGGTCGTTGACGTCTCGATGGCCGATGGTGCGCTCTCGTGGCTTGCGATGGTCGCCGGCCAATACTTCGCCGATGGCATCGTGCCGCGCAGGGGGGAGCAGATGCTCGCGGGATCGGTCATCTGCTACCGCCCCTACGAGTGCGCCGACGGCTGGGTGACGCTAGGTGCGCTCGAGCCCAAGTTCTGGCAGGCATGGTGTCGCGGTGTGGGACGTGAGGAGCTGATCGAGAAGCAGTTCGAGAAACCGGGCTCGCAGGCCCACGGGCAGGTGTGCGACGTTTTCAAGTCGCGAACTCGCGTTGAGTGGACGCAGTTCGCAACAGAGCACGACTGCTGCCTCGAGCCGGTGCTGGATCTCGACGAGGCGCTGGCCTCCGAGCTCGTGCGCGAGCGCGAGATGGTGGTCACGCTCGACCAGCCGGGCGTCGAGGATGGTGTGCGCCAGCTCGGCGTGCCGGTGAAGCTAGGTCGCACCCCCGGCGAGCACAATCGCCTCCCCGGCCCGGGACTTGGCGAGCACACCGAGGAGGTTCTGCGCGCGGCAGGCTACGGCGAGGAGCGCATCGCGGAGTTGCTGGAGAGCGGAGCGGTAGCGGGGCCGGCCCCCGCGGCAAAGCAAGACTCCTTCATGGCATGAACACCGACTCGCTCCTCAAGATGAGTGAGCTCTCGGAACGCTCCGGTGTAAGCGCGCCCACGATCCGTCACTACATCCGCGAGGGTCTGCTGGGAGATGGGGATGATATCCAGCGCACCAGCCGCAACATGGCGTATTACCCGCCGGAGCTTGTGGAGCGCATCCAGCTCATCAAGCGCTTGCAGGAAGAGCGTTTCATGCCTCTGCGTGTCATCAAGGAGGTGCTAGAGGACAACCCCGAGCGGGTGAACGCGCTGCTCGAGATCGAGGACAGCATCCTCGAGCGTGCCCTTGCCGGCGCGGAGCGCCGCAGAGTGTCGGCCAAGGAGGTGAGCGATCGTTACGAGATCCCCGGGAACGTACTCGACCGTTTGAAGGAGATCGGCGTGCTCACCCCCCACCGCGGTGGATACGACCCTGACGACGTGAAGATAATCGAGGCGATCTCGCGTTTTCGCGCCGGGGGCTACGAGGAGGCACTTGGCTTCACCGTGTACGACACGCTGCGCTACCGCGAGGCGCTGGAGCCGCTCGTGCAGGAGGAGGTGCGCTCGATCCTCGACCGCCTCGTCGGCGAGGTGGAGGTGGAGCGCGCCGTCGAGATCATCTCCGCGGGTGCCGAGCCGCTGCGCGAGCTGATCGGTGCGATCCACTCGAAGCTGCTACTGGCAGAGCTTGCCTCACAGCGCGAGCGAGGGCGCTGAAGTGACCCACCCGCCTCCCCGCGGGAGCGGGGACCGGGTTTTGCTTGCTTGCCTCGCAGCGCAAGCGCGGGCGGTAGCCCCACAACGCTATTCTCCGTTGATTGACTGACCAGTCAATCTATTCGGTAGCCGTGGTCCAGCTGAGCTCGGGCTCGGACGTGGAGGCGAATATCGCCTCCGCAGACGCGCGTGTGCGCGAAGCCGTTGCCGCGGGAGCCCGGTTGGTGGTCCTACCCGAGAAGTGGACCGTCATGGGCAGCCCCGACGATCTGCGCGCCGGGGCTCAGGGGCTCGACGGCAGTGCGGTTGGCTGGGCGCGGGAGACGGCACACGAGCTGGGCGTTGATCTCGTCGCCGGTTCGATGGCCGAGCGACGGGATGGTGGAGAGCGACTCGGCAACGTCTGTGTGCACGTGGGCCCGGACGGCGATATCAAGGCCGTGTACCACAAGCTGCATATGTTCGACGTGGAGATCGAGGGCAAGCCCTATCGCGAGTCCGACACCGACGAGCCGGGCGAGGAGATCGTCGTGAGCGAGCTCGCGGATGGGAAGAAGCTCGGTTTGTCCATCTGTTACGACGTGCGCTTCCCCGAGCTCTACCGGGCACTGGCGTTGCGTGGTTC
>JBOGYB010000323.1:0-3107 GCA_050696555.1 Solirubrobacteraceae bacterium
GTCCAAGGACGATAGTCGCAAGACAGGTGGGGTGGATTTTTATAAGGGCTTTTCTACGAAGGTACGTGCGCGCTTGATGTGCGCTATGTTGTCGACGCTTGCGGTGGCGGAACTCCGGTGTGACTCCGGGGCTGACGCGCAGCGGTGTGGGTGACGAACGGATCGTGGTTCCACTGAGGCCAACGGCCTTGGGAAGGAGATCCGGGAGGTCGATCCCGAGCCCGAATACGCCCTGCTTGCAGTGCCCGATGGTAAGCCTCGCGTATAGGCGGCCGGTGCGCCGCCTATACGTGCGTGCGTGTCGCCGCCCCTAATCAAGGAGATGGCGACATGAAGCACCCCCTCAGAGTCAACGGGCTCGCTATAGCGATGCTTATATCTCTGGTACTGACGGCCTTCGGACCGACCGTTTCTCCCGCCGCCGCGGCGGTCACCGGAGTCGAAGAGACGGCTGCTGCCAAGCATGGCGCGGAATGGATGGGCTTGCTGCAGGAACTCAGTGGCGAACTCCCCTCCTTCGGTGGGGACTGGTCGATGATCGGCTTCGCGTCGATAGGTGTCAACGCGGCGGATGTGCGCGTCTCTCAGACCGAACCGAGTGCTCAGGACTATTACCTGTCGCTGTGGACGGGCGAACCCTCGGGGCTGTTCTCGGCGACAGATTTTGAGCGGGCGATCCTCGCCGGCTACGCAGGAGGGCTCCAGCCCTCGCGACTGGATGCTCAAACCAACCTCGTCTCCGATCTCGCCGCGCAGTTCAATGGGCACGAGCTCGGCGAAAAGGGTGCGACCAACGCCGATGTCTTCGGGGTGCTTGCGCTCTCGGCGGTTGGTGCTCCGAGCGACGTGATCGACACGCTCGTACAGACCGTGCGCGAACAGCAGGACGCCGATGGTGGATGGAACTTCGCAGCCGGCTCGAAAAAATCGGAATCGGACCTGACGGGCGCCGCACTGGCCGCTCTTTGTACGGCTGGGGTGCCCAACACCGACCCGGCGGTGGTGAAGGCCGAGAGCTACCTGCACACAGTCCAAGACATCGCTACGGGTGGGTTCGTCAATCCGACGGTCAACACCGACTCGACGGCCTGGGTCGTGAGTGGGCTCGACGCTTGCAAGATCGACCCGCAGGGAGCCGAATGGACGACCACGGCAACCAAGACGCCGATCGACTTCCTGATCGTCCAGCAGAACGAAGATGGCAGCTTCCAACGCAAAGCGGGGGACGAAGAAGAGGACTTCTATGCGACACAGGATGCGGTGCGGGCGCTGAGCGGAATCGGATTCATCTCCTCGCCGCCGGCGCGTGCCGAAGACGATCAACCCAGGGTGCGGCCGGCCCCAACGATCTCGGCGGGCACGCCTGCCCCGATGACGCTCGTGATCGACAGCTCCGGACACGTCACCGGCGGCAGCTCGATTCGCATGTGCAAGGTCATCACTGTGGTGGAAGGCACCGTTGCGCAGATGCTCACGGCCGCGAGCGAAGCGTCCCTGCCTTCTTACTGCCTCTCAGACGTCTCGCTCCAGGGTGGGCGGATAACTCGGGTCAACGGCGTCAGCGCCGAACTTGGGAAAACGGTGTGGGAGATAAGCAGGGAAGGCGGTGCCGGGGAACTTGAAACCAACGGGACGGTGGGGCTCGGTGCACTGGTGCAGGTGCGTCTCGTCCCGAGCAGCGAAACGCCGGGAACGCCGGCCCTATCGCCGCCCTCGTCCACGACGAGCAAAATCTCGACGACGGCGGAGAGGACACACACTCCAACGCCGGCCCATCTACAGGTGCGGATCGGGCCAATCACGCGGGTGCGTCACGGGCAGCTGACCGTCGAGCTGACCTGTCTACCCAAGACGGGGAGCGCCGGTTGCGCCGGTGTGGTGCGCGTGCGCGTCGCTTTGCGAGCACGGCGTGGAGGCCCCGTACGTCAACGTGTTGTGGGGGAAGGCGAAGCTCACATCGCCGCGGGCGCCTCGGGCGCGGTAGGGATCAACCTCAGTAACTCGCTGCTCAAAGCGCTACGCACACGCGATGACCGTGTGGCGTGGATTGTGGCGACCGTGCGTGGTAGTGCGAGCGCCGGCGCGAGCGCATCCACCGTCCTGCGTTGAAGCACGCCGGGCCGAGAGTTGATCTCGCAATCGTCGCAGGAGAGGTCACCTCATCACCGTGCGGCCTCTCCCGGCTAGTTCATCAAACAATCAACCCAGAAGGGAAAAGTCATGCAAAGAAGACATATTGTGACTCTTGCTGTTGCCTCTGTCCTTACTCTGTTGACGACGAGCGCTCCGGCAATAGCCGGTACGCCTGCCACCGTGAGCGTGCGGGTCGAGGGGACCACTGCAACGCTGGTGCCGTTGACCACCGTCACCACGAACAACACACCCACACCTCCACCGGGAAACTGTCCGGGCACGACTGCTGCCGGGGCGCTGCAGCTCGCCACCGAAGGCAATTGGGATCACGAAGAATACATTCAAACGATCTTCGGGGAGACGCATGAATGGACGATGGGCGACCCTCGCTACTGGGCGGTCTGGATCAACGACAAATACGCCGAAGAAGGTGCTTGCTCGCTTCAAATGAAAGAAGGCGACCGGCTGCTGTTCCTGGTTGACAAAGCCACCGCCCCCGAATACACCCCGACGGTTCTCCCGCTCGAGCTGAGTGGAGCGCCCACGGAAATCACCCAAGGCGAATCGGCGACCGTGACAGTCAACAAGTACAGCACCGCAGGTGTTGGCAGCGCCGCGAATGGCGTTTCTGTGAAAGGCGGCGAAACGACCGTGACAACCAACGCCTCCGGTCAAGCGACCGTCAAATTCAACACTCTCGGGACCGCCCATCTTAAGGGGACCAAGAGCGGGTTCGCGCCGACAGCGAGCGTCGCTGTCTGTGTGCACGCTTCGGGTGGACACTGCTGAGCGCCAAGGAAACCGGCTATCGCCCTGCCCGTGAGAACGGGCGGGGCAGCCGTCCCGCTGACGACATAATGAACCCACTCTTGGAAAGAGCCCACATGCGCACCTGCGTGGCGTTGCTTGTTGTCGCCTTGCTGACACTCACCATCGCGTCTGCTGTAGCGCAAGCGTCACCTACACAGATCAAC
>JBOGYB010000324.1:0-3106 GCA_050696555.1 Solirubrobacteraceae bacterium
ACACCTCTGTTGCGATCTCCGGCGACAGCGTCACGTCTTCGTCGGCGGTGGTGTACCACCAGATCGCGTCCTCCAGAAACGCCAGCAGGCTGTCGGGGTCCACCCGATCCGGTTCGGGCAGGAAGCCCGACTCGGCTAGGAGGTTGTGCAGCGTCTGCGCGTCGCCCTCCGTGACCGCCCGCTGACATTCAAGCTCGAGCTCCACCGGCTCGCGGTCCATGCGCTTGAAGAGCCCGAAGTCGAGGAA
This sequence comes from Solirubrobacteraceae bacterium, assembly GCA_050696555.1. Taxonomy (GTDB): domain Bacteria; phylum Actinomycetota; class Thermoleophilia; order Solirubrobacterales; family Solirubrobacteraceae; genus Palsa-744. Next base: position 248 of record JBOGYB010000324.1, read on the forward strand.
CGCGATGCGCCCGTCGGCGAGCAGCAGGAAGTTACCGGGGTGCGGGTCGCCCGAGAACTGGCGGTGGCGGTAGAGACAGCCGAGGAAGAAACGGAACACGATCTCTCCGATACGGTTGCGCGCCGCCTGGGGGTATTCCTTCAGCTCCTCGAACCCCACCCCCTCCACGAAGTCGGTCACGAGCACCCGCTCACGCGAGAGGGAGCTCACCACCTCCGGCACCACGATGAAGGGGTGACCCTTGAAGATGCGTGCAAGCGACCGCTGGTTCTGCGCCTCGAGCTCGTAGTCGAGCTCCTCGGCGATGCGATCGCGGATCTCCGCCGTCACCGCCTTCACGTCGAGGCTCGGGGTCATGCGCTTGAGCAACCGCATGATGATGTCGAGGTTCTGCATGTCCGCCCGCACCGCGCTCGCCACGCCCGGGTACTGCACCTTGACGGCTACCTCCCTGCCGTCCTCCATCAACCTCGCGCGGTACACCTGCCCGATCGACGCCGCCGCGATCGGTTTCTCGTCGAACTCGGAGAACACGTCCTTGATCTTCTCTTCGAGGTCCTCCTCGATGACGTGCTTCATTTGCTTGAACGACACCGTGGGGGCGGCGTCGCGCAGCTTCGCGAGCTCCCGCTGGAACTCCTCACGGTGCTCCTCGGGGACGAGGCCCACGTCGAGGAAGGACATCACCTGCCCCAGCTTCATCGCCGCGCCCTTCATCGTCCCCAGCGCCGCCACGATCTGCTTGGCGGTCTCGAGTTGGCGGCGAGCGCTCGCCTCCCGCGCCGCCTCCTCGCTGCGCGTGATGTTCGCCGCGCGCGTCCCGAACTGCTTCACGGCCTCGCTCGCCGCGAGCCTCCCCACGGTCGCCGTGCGGCGCACCCTCGATGTTGGGATCTTCTCCTGCGCCACCCTCCTTAGTGTAAGCCCACCCGCGATGCGGGCTACACCACGAGCTCGATGCGGGAGCCGGGCACGATGTCGTCCTTCCCATCCTCCCAGCGAACCCACGCCTTCTTGCCCCCGTCGTAGTCGTCTCCGAGCAGGATCAATGTCGCCGGCTCGCCCAACGCCAGGCATGCGTCTGAGCCCTCGGGGTCGAGTCCCCTCCACACGCGCACGAAGGGGTTGTGCTCCCACTCCCTCCCCACGCTCGTCGCGTCGGTGTGACCCGGATAGATGATCGTGTCGGGGGGCAGTTCCATCAGGGTCCCCATGATCGAGTCGCGCAGGTCGGTGTAGGTGGTGTGGCCGGGGGCCTTCACTCCCCCCACCGACCCCTTGAAGAGGGTGTCCCCCGTGAACACCACCGCCTCCCCACCCTGGAACCCACCGGGGCCGGCACCCGCACTCGGACGCATGCTCTCCGAGGGGCGTGCCACCAGCAACGACAGCATCCCTGCGGTGTGGCCGGGGGTGCACAGCGGCCGCACCTCCAACCCCCCGAAGGCGAGTGTCTGTCCTGCCTCCATCGTCTCCACGTCGAGCTTCTCAGGCAGCGTCCCCCCGGCCTTTAGGGGGTCCAGCTCCAGTGGGTGGATCAACACCTCTAGCTTCCCCCACCGCTTGCACAATGCCCCCACATCGCTCACGTGGTCGAAGTGATGGTGGGTCAACAGCACGTGCGTTGGCTCTATTTCAAGCCGCTTCGCCGCTTCCACGAGCGGCTCCACCGGCCCGCCTACGTCGACGAAGAAGCCTGGTCCCCCTTCTCCGTCCGCTACCAGATAAGTGTTCGAGAGGAACTGGGGGTGCAGCGAGCGCTCGACTATCACAGCTGAATCCTTGCAGGTATGGGAGCAGTCCAGCAGCTATGCCCCGAGCAGGTGTTGCAGGACTAGGGCGAGCACAACCAGCACCGACAGCAATCGGAGCAACAGTGGGCGAGCGCTCCCGGATGTGGGCGGATCGCCTTCGCGCCAGCGGCGTCGAGCGTCGATCAGCCAGTCCCCGCACTCCTCGAGAAAGGCCACCCATGCCCGAACTCTGGGGGAGGGCCCACCGCTTTCCACGGCATCGAACGACGGGTCGTTCCGTCTTGAGGAAGGACTACAATTCGCCACAATTATAGAACCGTACCAAGATTTGCACGAGCGTGCAAATGACAACTTGCAATCCAGGCTATGCGGGGGTTTGTGATCTCGCCTTCCCTCACGAAAGTGACCCAGAGACATGACCGACATCGAAGTGTTCGCACGCAATGTCGCAGAGGCGAGAATGCGCCGACGATTGACTCAGAGCCAGCTCGGCGAGCGAGCCGGCATCCACTTCACCGAGATATCGCGTATCGAGCGCGGCCTTCGCGATCCGCGGCTGACTACCCTGATTCGACTGGCGCGGGCGCTCAAACTGCGGCCGGCTCGGTTGCTCGACAAGATCTAGCCGGCCTGCGCAAGTGGTTGGGAAGGCCTACGATTCGTCCATGCCATTGATCCACACCTGCTACCGCATCACCGACATCGACCGCTCGATCGCCTTCTACAACGCGCTTGGGTTCCAGGAGGTCGGGCGCATCCCGATCGGCGATGAGGCCGTAAACGTCTTCATGAATCAACCGGGCGACGGTGACATGCCGCGCCTCGAGCTCACCTACAACTTCGGCGTCACCTCCTATGACATCGGCACCGGCTACGGCCACATCGCGATCACCGCCTCGGACCTCGACGGGACGCTCGCCCGCCTTGCCGAGCAGGGCATCCAGCCGGAGAAGCCCCCTTACTCGGTGCGCGTGGGGGGCTCGCGGCTCTGCTTTGTGAAAGACCCCGATGGGTATCGAATTGAGATAATCGAGCAGGGTAGTCGCTAAGCAGAGGTAGTCGCTAGCTACGGCCAGATCGACAAACTGCGCGCGCTGTGGGTGGA
>JBOGYB010000325.1:0-3097 GCA_050696555.1 Solirubrobacteraceae bacterium
GCGTCCGAAGGGCCTGGACCCAACGCCTCTTGTCCGGGTAGCCCCACATGCGGCCACCCGGTAGTCACGGCGTACAGTCAGCCCATGTCAAAGGACGAGCCAGTAGCTGTCCAGAAGGCCGATCACGCGGACGGAGGGCTCTACTTCAGTCATCCGGCTTGCCTTGAACACGATCCTCGGGCGCACATGCCTGAGCATCCCGACACGCCTGAGCGCCTGGTGGCGATTGAGCAAGCACTGGCTAAGCAGGAATGGCTGGGTTGGGAGCAACGTGCGGCACCGCCTGCTCAGGACAGTCAACTTGAGCTGATCCACAGTGCTCGCCATGTGCAGAGGATCAGAGAATTGTCGCTGGCCGGTGGCGGCGCGATCGACCCGGACACGTTCGTCGGTGAGCCTTCCTACCGTGCGGCACTGCACGCGGCCGGCGGCGCGTGCGAGATGGCCAGGGCCCTGATGGCGCGCGAGGCGACGCTGGGGTTCTGTGGCGTGCGGCCCTCGGGCCACCATGCCGAGCCGGATCGCGCGATGGGCTTCTGCCTGTTCAACAACATCGCGATCGCCGCAGAGTTCGCCATCCGTGAGCTGGGCGCCCGGCGGGTGTTCATCCTGGATTGGGATGTCCACCACGGCAACGGGACCGCCGAGGCTTTCAGACGGCGCTCGGACGTGTTGTTCGCGAGTATCCACCAGTCGGGGATCTACCCTGGGACCGGCTCACTGAGCGACGTCGGCTCAGGCCCAGGTGAGGGTTACACAATCAACCTGCCTGTCCCGGCGGGCTCTGAGGAGGATCTGTGGTTCTCGCTGGTCGAGCACATCGTGCTTCCCGTGGCGGAGGCGTTCGAGCCTGAGCTCGTGCTGATCTCCGCCGGTTTTGACGCGCACCGCGCGGACCCTCTGGCGAACTGCCGTCTGGAGGCGAGCTCCTTCGCCGAGATGGCCCGTCACGCGCGCGGACTGGCCACACAACTCGATGTGCCACTTGGGGCGGTATTGGAGGGCGGCTACGAACCCACGGCTCTCGCGCAATCGGTGCTTGAGACGCTGGCCGCGCTCGGTGGAGATGAACAGGCCCAATCCACTGCACCGAAGCCGTTGCTCACGTCGCGCGCTGCCGCGCACATCGGCCACTACTGGTCGCTGTGAGTAGCTGCCCTCCGTGCGCGTAGGCGCATATTTGGTGCCCAGTCATTCAGGTTGGGAGGAGTAGTTCGCCACATGGCGCGTGGTACTGAAACCTGATGCTCGGATCTTCCCGGCGTGATCTGATCGGGCTTCGCTGATGGAGTCCCACGATCAAGATATTGCTGCTGCTTGTGCCGGTGACTGGCTCGAGGTCAAGGGAGTCGCCAATAGTCCCTCGCGGCGCGGGGAGATCGTGGAGGTTCTCGGCACGCCTGGGCACCCCCACTTCCACGTTCGCTGGGACGAGGGTCACGAGTCGATCGTCTACCCCGCCGACCATGAGGCGATCGTGCATCACCCCGCCAACATGAGAGGTCGACCAGCATGAACGCTGGGTGTTCCCGGCCGGTAGGGCCGCGCTGTGAGCGTAGTTTCTACAGTCACAGAGGTGGGTGGCAAGGGATGCGCCGCGCACTTTCAAGCGGGAGGCTCTGCGTATCGTGAAAAGCGCATCTCTAGCCACCAGTTCGGTCACGACGGTACCTGTCGAGGAGCCATCAGAGGCTGAGCTCGTCAGGCTGCGAGACGGCTCGCTTGTGACAATCCGTCCGGTACGCCGAGAGGATGAGGCGGCGCTGCACGTGTTCCTGACGAGCCTGTGTGCAAATGCGCGTCGTCTGAGGTTCTTCACCGGCGCGGCCGATCTGCAGAAAGCGGCCCATTGGGCGGCTGACCCGACTCACGGTCGCTACGGCCTGATCGCGCACGATGAAACCGGGATCGTCGTCGGACACGCCGCATACGCTTCGTTTGATCAGAGTCGTGCGGAGGTCGCGGTTGAGGTCGCGGACCATCTTCACGATCGTGGCCTGGGGACAATCCTGATCGAGCGCTTGGCGATCGTTGCCGAGCAGCGTGGGATCACACATTTCGTGGCAGAGGTCCTATCCGAGAACCATGTGATGTTGGATGTCTTTCGAGAAGGTTTCGATGGCCGCGTGGTACGAGGCGAAGGCCCGGAGAAGAGAGTTGAGTTTCTCACTGCCGGTTGGCGACTAGCGCGCGAGCGGTTCGGATCGAACTGACGCTCATCCAGGGATGAGCGTCAAGATCGAACGCGCCACGCCAAGCGGCACAGTGCAGCCCGCCATGAGCAACGCGCCTGTCGAGAATCCACAGCGAATGAGAGCTCGCATTCGGCACGGCCTGATGGAGCATCGCGCGGGGATTCTTGCCGCCATCGCTCTGACAGCGTTGGTGGCTGGTGGGCTTGCGCACCTCGCGGGTAGTGGCGAGCTCGGCGATGACATCTGGCGCGGCGCGGTCGCGCTGCTCACGGTCGAGCTCTCAGTCGAGGTTGCTCACACGGTCGTGATCGAGCGCCACATGGGAGTGGATACGATCGCGCTGGTAGCGATGATCGGCTCGCTCGCGCTCGGCGAAGAGTTGGCGGGGTTGATTGTGGGGATCATGTTCACGGGCGGCTCGACGCTCGAGGAGATCGCTTCCTCGCGAGCGCGGCGAGAGCTGACCGCGCTCGTGCAGCGCGCACCCCGGGTGGCCCAGCGCAAGCTCAACGGACGCCTGGAGGAGGTCCCCGTCGAGCAGGTCCAGGCAGGTGAGGTGCTGGTGGTGCGCACCGGCGAGGTGATACCCGTTGACGGCACGGTCCTCAGCGAGAAGGCGGTGGTGGACACAAGCACGCTGAGCGGAGAGCCATTGCCCGTAACGCTCGCGAGCGGGATGCCGGTGCAGAGCGGCGCCGCGAACGCCGGTGACCCATTCGAGGTGAGAGCCGACCGACCGGCGGCGCAGAGCGCTTACGCCGCGTTGGTAGGACTCGTCGAGCAGGCGCAGTCCCAGCGCGCGCCGCTCGTGCGAATGGCCGACCGTTACGCGGGGTTCTTCCTCCCCGCGACGCTGCTGCTCGCCGGCGCCGCCTGGGCGCTCAGCGGCGACGCAGTGCGTG
>JBOGYB010000326.1:0-3068 GCA_050696555.1 Solirubrobacteraceae bacterium
ATGTAGTTCCGCCGTACGAATTAGCGCACGTATTGCTCGATGTTAGGGCAGTCAGTGTCAGTGTGGAACTGGGGCTATTCCTGTTGATGATGCTTGGGGCGGTAGCCCCGATAGGGGTTATGGTGAAAGTAGCTGCACATACCAACGTCAATGAACCTGGCTTTGGCGTGGCGATGCTTGGCTTCTGCTGCACACTCGTCTTTTGGGCAGGAGTCATAGGGACGTTGATAGGCTTTTTTCGTCTGTCGAAGCAAGCGCGCAGCATAGTCATCGTTCTAGCCGTCGGAGCTGCCATTATCGGTAGCGTTGCCCTGGGTGGGAAATGAGCTAGAGAGCTAGGCACACGCATTTGATGGCACCTGTACATGCGGGTCAACCGCCGCATAGCCGGGTTCGTTGGCCGAGCATCGCACCCAACCTTGACCCTGTGGCGTGAGGTCGCTAGCGCTCGCGTTCCCAATGACAACACGGGGTGTAAGAAGCAATCTACGGGCAGCTCGTTGACCGGTCGGATCGTGCGGCGTTATGGCGCCCACAAGGATCAGCCATGTAGTCCAGGTTTGAGCGGCATTCGGCGTTATTGCTTCTGCTTGCCATTGCACTTGTGCGGCTGTCGAATTGCATACGGCTTCGCCATTACTGTAGGCCGTGGCCCAAAGCGCTGCGAGACTCGGGATATTTTTGAGTGCCGTAATTCCTTGGTGCTGAGTGTCTAGTATTTGTACTTCACTGCCGGTTTCATTCAGATTGATTGACAGCGGTACCTTGAGCGAGGAAGTCAAGCGGGCGGTAACGTGTAGTGAAATAGCGATCGTGCTGCTGATGCTCTGCCCAAGGGCGACAATTTCATGATTACACGCCGTTGCCACCGGATCGGAGAGTTTTTCCAATGGCGCGGGTAAGCCGATGCCAATCGAGAAAACGGCATGGTCGCCTTGTTCGTCTTGAATCGTGCCGCGCACGGTATTCGCTGATGCCGGTGTCGTAGTCGGCGTACCGACTGGCTGAGTAGCGGGCGGCGTAAGGGTTGCCGCAGCGGTGATCGTCTGCTTGCTGCCACAGCCTGCCGTAAGCGCAGCCAACAGCATGGCAACAAGGGGTACAGCGACACGGGATCGCTTCACGACGAGTTCCTTTCGGGCACCGGCGGTATGGCTCGTGGCCTTTTGTCTGCGCGTGATGCTACTCATAAGTCTGTAGACCGTCAAGTAGCAGGCCGGGACTGTTTCCCCCGGTATGGAAGGCGATCTACAACAAGCCGTCGGCCACAATCTGCGGGCCTACCGCGAAGCCCAGAAACTGAGCCAAGAGGCATTCGCCGATGTGCTCGGCGTCCACCGCACCTACATGGGCGGCGTCGAGCGGGGCGAGCGCAACCTGACGCTCAAGAGCGTGGAGCGCATCGCCGAGCGGCTAGGCGTCGAGCCGCTGGCCTTGCTCAGCAAGCAAGGAGATGGGCGCGGTAGGGGCGAATCTCAGTAGGCCATGCCTGTACGCCGATTGCCTGACCAGCTCGCGCTTGGGGAAGCGGTGCGCGCCATCCGCGAAGAACGCGGTCTGAGCCAAGTGCAGCTCGCGGCGGCGACCGGCTTCATCCAGGCATGGGTCAGTCACGTTGAGCGCGGCAGGCGCAATCCGAGCTGGAGCAACGTCGTCCGGTTGGCCGGTGGTCTTGGAGTCAGCGTCTCGGAGCTGACGACACGCGCGGAAGCCTGCGCTCAAGCCAAAAAGTAGTTCCGTCCGGTACTACGCCAACTATATAACGCGCACAGCAGCTCGGCTGTCGGTTCGACTCAAAGAGCAGGCGGCGAAACCCAAACGAACGGCCACACGAAGTGGCCCCGGCGCGGGGTTGGAGCCCCGCCCGGAGCCGTGGCACAGGAGGTACTAGCTCCCATGCAGGAACAGCGTATCGCTGACATAGCGCAACAGGAGGCTGTGGAGGACGCAGGCATCATGGGTCGGCTTCTGAGTGATGGCGACCAACGGCCTTGGTCGGTCGATGAGTTGATCCGCGACCGGGACAACGCTCTTGAGACGAAGGACGCTGTAGCTCGACTACGCGGGCTTGGACTCATCCACTTGACGGCGGATGGTCTGGTGTTCCCGACGAGAGCCGCACTGCGCATGGATCGGATCGACGCCTGAGACGGGCACGCGCCGCGTCCTATCGGGGGCGCGGCGCTTTACCGGGGGGTGTTAGCGAAGCACGCGGGAGGCTGCCGCCTGAGCGCGATCCCTTGCCTCATCGCAGCAAGCCTCGAAACGCAGTTCATGTTTGCTTCCGGCGCGATGCCGCTTAACGGATGGCCGCCGATGATGCACCGGGCAAACCTGTCCGCGGATCGCTCGTTCCGCAGCCGTAAGCGTGCTGTCGATCATACCTTTGATATCCGACTCAAAGGCATCGGCGAGGTTGTTGAACTTACGTCCTTTGCCGTCCGTAATCTCCATCGTGAATCCCATGTTGCCTCCTTGTGCTAGCGGGGGAACATATGTTTGCATGGCTAGCGGCGGCAACTTGGCGCTCATTGGCTCTGCGGGTGGCGCTGGGCGTGCAGTTCTCGGATGCGTTGCCAGCAGGGGGCTTGTTTCAAGCTGCCGTTGGTCAAGCGCACCATTTGGATGATGTTGGAACCAAAGCCCCCGGAAAGCCGGGGGCTTTGGCCTTTCCTGGGTCCCGGCTTCTGCGGCAGCCGTGGACGGTGGGTTGCTGACTCGACTTATTGCCGTTGCTTGGAGTGGGCTCGGCCTCGACGCGTTGTTGCTCGGACCGCTCTTTCGGCGCCTTTCCCGCTGCGTCGCCCTTACCGGTTGTGCGATTCAGTTACTCTCCCACGCGGTCGATGAGGGCCCATACCTCGGGCCCTGTCGACGAGCGGCTCGGGCGCGCATGGATCGACACAAGTAGGTCACGGACTCTCTCGAGATTCTCCGTCAAAGCGGCAGCCTTAGCGAGCGTGTCGACACTAATCCACTTGTATTTTGGGTTTTCGAGCGCTCTGCGCAGCAGCTTCTTTCGCAGTACGTCTCGTCGCAACCCAGGCATGTGTACGAGCAGTCTCTCG
>JBOGYB010000327.1:0-3065 GCA_050696555.1 Solirubrobacteraceae bacterium
GCCGGCGAGTGGGGGTGGGTCTTCTCCATCCCGGCGAAACCCGAGGCAATCAGCGGCATGCGCCAGATCAGTCGCGGATGGGCGAGCACGCGGCCGATCGCGAGGTCTTCGCGCGGGGTGGTCTTCCAGCGTCCCGGAGGGGCCCACAGCGCCGCGCACCCCAACGTGTCGGTGGTCCACACCTCCTCGTGCGCGAGCAACTGGCGCAGGCGGATTGCCTGAAAACGCTCGAGCATCGATGGCCGCAGCCGGTTAGAGCGGCACGACCATTCGGCAACCGGATCGTCGAGGAAAGCGCGCGCGAGGGCGCCTGCGAGCTCGGGTACGTCTGCATCCGTAGCACGCCGCACTTTCACAGAAGCTTGATCGTGTCCCAACATTGAGATAGCTATTTTGACGCGAGGACGAGCGACGCGCCGTGCGGGTGCGACCCGCCGTGCGGTGTGACCCCTACAGTTCCACGATGGAAGAACACAACCCCCCTCTACCCAAGGACGACGACACCACCGGAAAGCCTCCGCTGGAGGAGCGAAGGGGGCTGATGGATCGTCGCACGCTGCTCAAGAGCGGGTTGCTCGCGGGAGGGGCGCTGGCGGGAGGGGGAGCTGCGCTTGCGGATCTCATCTCAAAGCCCACCCCTCTACCGGTGGGGGGGCGTGCGGCCAAGCTCAGTGAGAGCGTGAGCAATGGGGGGAGGGCACAAACCTCAAAGCACAGCTCAAAGGGAGTACCGACTTCCAAGGCCTACAAGGCGCCCAATGTGCTCGTGGTGATGGTGGATCAGCTGCGCACCCCCCAGTGGTTCTCCGGTAGTCCCGCGGCGGCACAATTGATGCCGAATCTCGCGCGGCTACGTGAAGGGGCGGCGTCCTTCTCCAGCCACTACACCGCCGCCAACGATTGCGCCCCTGCTCGTGCCGCCCTGCTCACCGGGCTTCACACCCACCAGACGGGGTGCATGATCACGGGGGGGTCCACGCTTGACCCCGGGTTCCCCACCTGGGGGACGATGTTGCGCGAGCTGGGATACCGCACGCACTGGTTCGGCAAGTGGCATCTCACCCACGGGGACAACCTGTGGGATGCTCACGAGAACGCAGGTGCGCTCGAGCCCTATGGGTTCTCCGGCGGCACCTACCCCTCGCCGGACGGGGCACCCGGGCAGGGGTGGAGGGTCGATCCCCATATCGTCACCCAGTACGAAGAGTGGCTCGCGCGAGCACCCAAGGGAGCTCCCTGGTGCACCACCGTGTCGCTGATCAACCCCCACGACATCGCTTGGTGGTACCGCTGGAGCAGCCGTTTCGCGGCCGAGGCCCAGACCCCTGAGATCGTCGGTTCTTTGCCCCCGAACTTCGAGACACCCGAAGAGATGGAAGCGCGCGGCAAGCCGATGCTGCAGCGCTCGCTACAGGACACAGCTCAAGCGTCCTTCGGTGAAGTCCCTTACGAAGGCCCGGAAGTCGCCGAGTCGTGGCTGCCGTTCATGAACCTCTATTTGAAGCTGCTGGCGGAGGTGGACGGCCACATCGGCTCAGTCCTCAACGCGCTTGCCTCCCGGCCCGACGTGGCTCAGAACACGGTGATCGTGTTCACCTCAGACCACGGTGAGTACGGTGCCTCGCACGGGATGCGTGGCAAGGGGGGTGGGGCCTACGAGGAGGCGATCCGCGTGCCGCTGATGGTGCGCGATCTACGCGGACAGCTCGTGAGTACACCGCAGGTGGAACGCACCGGGCTTACCTCGAGCGTTGACGTTGCGCCGCTACTGCTCGACATCGCCACGGGGTCATCCGCGTGGAGGAGCGACTCGCATTACTCCCACCTTGCCTCCCGCCACGATGTGGCGTCGATGCTCGCCGACCCCTCTGCCCCGGGAAGGCCGTATGTGTTGCACGCCACCGATGAGATGGTGACCGAGTTCGCGATGGAACCCCATGCCGCCGAAGCTCCGTTGCACGTCGTGGCGCTGCGCACCCCCAAGGCGAAGTACGCCCTCTACTCCGACTTCGTGCCGGGGACGATCAAGTTCGCCGGTCGCAGGGAAACCGAGCTGTACGACTATTCGAGCTCTGCGGGGCGGATGGAGTTGCGCAACGACGCCGGCTCGAGTGCCCTGGAGGGCAAGCTCGCGGCGGAACTGAAGCGGGCGGTACGAGACGAGCTGCGCTCCCCGCTCCCCAAGCGCTTTCATGTCGCCCACAAGCGGGGTCTGGCCGATTACTTCGACACCGCCCAGCGCGCTGTCGTGAAGGCAGCCGAGCGGCGCCGTCGGCGTGCCGAAGCGGAAGCCGAATCGCCGTTCGGCGGCGAAGATGGACTCGGGGTCGGTGGGTCGCCGCCTACGAACGCTCGGCGGCACGCAGTCCGGCGAGCGTCCAGACGGAGAAAATGAGGATCAACCCCACCGCGCACCCGTACGCGAGCAGGGTGTGGTCGTGAGCGCCTGAGATCAACCCCCGTCCGGCCCCCAGGAACGCGGTCGCCGGGTTCACGCTCGCCACCGCGTGAATCCATCCCTTCAACAGCGCCAACGGCACGTACACCGGCGCCAGGAAGAGGATCAAGAACACCGGCGTCTGCATCAGCGGACCAGCTTGGATCGAGCGGAAGCGGAACGCCACGCCCGCCGCCCACCCGTATCCCACGAGTACCAGCAGCGCTGCCAGCCCGTACAGCCCGAAGAGGTCGACCCCACCGCCGGTCATCTGCATCCCCGCGATCAACGCCACCCCGGTCACCACCGTGAGCGTGATGGTTGCGCGCGAGAGTGCCACCAATGCGTATCCGAGGACGATCCCGCGGCGGTTCTCCGCCGCCAGCATCAACCTGCGTGCGAACCCGCTTTCGAAGTCGAACGCGATCGTGAACCCGGTGAAGAGCCCCGAGAACATCGACGCCTGCAACATCACGAACACGAACTGGAACGCCGTGTACCCCGCAGGGAAGTGAAATCCTGGGACCGACCCGAGCGCCGACAGTCCTCCGGCAAAGCTCGCGAAGAACACGAGCGGGAACACCAGCGATGGGATGAACAGGTCGGGCCTACGGGTGTAGGTGTGGAG
>JBOGYB010000328.1:0-3064 GCA_050696555.1 Solirubrobacteraceae bacterium
GGGTTGGTGAAGGCGGCTTGGGCAGGCCCACGGCGGCCCACCACCACGATCTCCCGCACCTCGCTCGCGTCGAGCGCCTCGAGGGCGTGGTCGGCGATGTCGGTGAGGGCGAGCTCGTCGTGGGTGAGTGTGAGCATGCGCGCGACGTCGAGGGCGACGTTGCCGTTGCCGATCACCACCGCCCGCTCGCAGGAGAGGTCGAATTGGTGGTCGCAGAAGTCGGGGTGACCGTTGTACCAACCCACGAAGTCGGTGGCGGGGTGGCTGCCGGAGAGCTCCTCCCCGGGGATCCCGAGGGGGCGGTCGGTGGGGGAGCCGGTGGCGTACACGATCGCGTGATAGCGCTGTGCGAGCTCGTCGCGGGAGATGTCTCTCCCCAGCTCCACGTTCCCGAAGAATCGGAAGCGGGGGTGCGCGGCGGTCTTCTCGTAGATGCGGGTCACCGACTTGATCTTGGGGTGGTCGGGGGCAACCCCCGAGCGCACCAACCCCCACGGGGTGGGGAGACGCTCGAACATGTCGATGTCGATCTCCCTCCCTGAGACCTCGGAGGCCTTCAGGAGGTGCCCGGCGGTGTAGAACCCCGCGGGACCCGAGCCCACCACGGCGATGCGGATTGGATTCATGAGTGCGTTTTAGCGGGTGGGTGAGAAGGAGACGGCAAGGTCATGGGCGCGGCCCGACTCGAACGGGCGACCCCCTCGGTGTAAACGAGGTGCTCTGGCCAACTGAGCTACGCGCCCCTTGGGGGGTCCTTAAGGGTAGGGGGTATCCGCGTGCGAAGCTATCGAGATGGCTGTGGGCGCGAAGCGACACCGCACGGGCCGGATTGGTCTCGTCGTGCTCATCGCACTCGTACTGCTGGTGGTGCTCGCGCAAGTGCTCCTCCCAGCGGTGGCGGTGAGGCGCGTGGAAGACCGTGTGGGGCGGTACGGGACGGTGGTGGGTGCCTATGTGTCGGCGTTCCCGGCGGTGGAGTTGCTGTGGGGGAAAGCGGACACCGTGACCGTGGAGGGGGGGACGCTCACGGTTACCCCCGCGCAGATCGGGTCGTTGCTGTGGGAAGCGCGGGGTACCCACGACATGACGGTGACCGCGCGCACCGTGAACTTGCGGGTGCCGGTGCTGCTCGCCGGTGGGCTCACCGTGAGAGGGGTGCGGATGGAAAAGCACGGAGCCTCGATCCATGCCACCGCCACGCTTACGCAGGGGCAACTCGATAGGGCATTGCCAAGCGGCTTTCACGTGCAGCCCGTGGCGGCGGGGGAAGGGGAGGTGCAGGTGCGGGCGAGTGGGGGGTTGTTCGGGGCGCAGGCCACCATCGAGGCGCTGGTGCGACCGTTGGAAGGGAAGCTCATCGCTGAGCCGAAGGGCTTTCCACTGGCGGGGATCGTCACGGTGACCCTCTTCTCCGATCCCCATCTGAAGGTGGAGTCAATCGGCGTGCGCGTGCTCGGTCAGACGCCGCTCCTCTACGGGTTGTCCCTCGATGCGATCCTGCACTGAGCGCTCTCTGACGGTCATCGGGAGTCCGTGCTTGGGGGAGATGGTGGGCATCTGGCGGAGCTCCAGCGCGAAGGCGGGAGGCAGCTCCAAGGTGAAGCGGGAGAGGATGAGCGTGGCGATGGTGCGCACCTCCAGCTGGCCGAAGCGCATCCCGATGCACGTGCGAGAGCCACCGCCGAAGGGGACATAGGCGCCCTTGGGGATCTCTACCTTCGCCTCGGGGGAGAAGCGCTCGGGGCGGAACGCTTCGGGTTCGGGGAACACCTCGGGGAGGTGGTGGGAGGCCCACGAGCAGTAGTCCACGTAGGCGTTGGCGGGGACGGTGTGCCCTTCGAACTCGAATGGGTTCACCGACTTGCGTGGGCCGATCCACGCGGGTGGGTACTTGCGGAGGGTCTCCTCGAAGGTCATCTCGAGCTCGGTGAGCTCCCCGCTCATGAGCTGCTCGGCGGTGGGGGTGCCGTTATGAAGCATCCTCTTCTGCTCGGCCACGATGCGATCCGCGATCCACGGGTGGTGGGAGAGCTCGTAGAACATGAACGCGATCGTGGAGGTGGTGGTGTCGTGGCCGGCAAACAGCAACGTCATCACCTCGTCGCGTACCTGTTCGTCTGTAAGGCGGCTGCCGTCCTCGTCCTGAGCGTCGAGTAGCAGGCTGAGCACATCCTCCCCGCGTCTCCCGGTGGAGCGGCGCTCTTTGATCTCCGCGTAGAGCAGCCGGTTGAGCTTGCTCGATGCCTCCTGCAGCTTTGCCCACGGGGAGCGGGGGCCACGAATGAAGCGGTATTGGTATCCGGAGGCGTAGAAGGCAAGCGCCTGCTCGAACAGCTCGGCGGCATCCACCTCCCGCGCCTTCTCCCCGTCGGGGTCGAGTCCGAAGAGCGCCCGCATGGCGATCCTCGTGGCGAGGTGGCGGGTCCAGGTGTAGAGGTCGATGCGCGCTCCCGGTGTCCACTCCCCGAGCGCGCGTTCGGTCTCGGACACCATCACATCGATCGATGCGGCGATGCGCTCACGGTGGAAGGCGGGGAGCATGATGCGCCGCGAGCGACGGTGGTAGGGATCGTCGGTGGTGAGGAGACCGGCCCCCAGCAACGCGATGAGGTCACGGAAGTGCGATTCCCGCCACAGGAAGTTGGAGGCGTGGGAGACCGTGATGTAGTGGTTGGCGGCGGGTCCCAGCATGAACACCACGTTGGAGTGGAGGATCCTCAATGTGAAGATCGGCCCGTACTTCTCGTACGCCTCCAGCAGCAACGGGAGAGGCTCGTCGATGAACCGCTTGGTGCGGGCCAGCGAGAAGTGAGTGTCCCCGGGTGGATAGGGGACGGTGGCGGCCCGCTCGTCGGCGAGATCCTGCGCGAGGATACGGAACGGGTTTTCGTGGCGAAGGGGTGGTGGCTCGAGGACGGGCATCCCCGAAGCGTAGCCCACCTCCCAGCGGTTTGGCTGGCCGGCCAACTTGGGGGGTTGTGGGGCGGTGGGGGAGGGGGTGGAGAGGTGTTGTTGTGTTCCGTTTCGGGGTGACTCGCGTGCGCGCGCGGAGATAGCCCTACTC
>JBOGYB010000329.1:0-3053 GCA_050696555.1 Solirubrobacteraceae bacterium
ACATCGGGGTGCTCGGGGGCCATCACGAAGAAAGTGGCGCCGAAGAGGGTGTCGGGTCTGGTGGTAAACACCGGATAGTCGATGGAGAGCTCCTCGCAGCGGAAGGTCACCTCCGCGCCCTCGGAGCGACCGATCCAGTTGCGCTGCATCGTCTTCACGTGCTCGGGCCAGTCGATCCCGTCGAGGTCGGAGAGCAGACGCTCGGCGTAGTCGGTGATACGGAAGAACCACTGCTCCAGCTGCTTCACTTCGACGACCGCGCCGCAACGCTCGCAGCAGCCCTCCACCACCTGCTCGTTGGCGAGCACGGTTTGGTCGTTGGGACACCACTTCACGGCAGCCTCGCGGCGGTAGGCCAAACCCGCCTCGAACAGCTGCAGAAAGATCCACTGGGTCCAGCGGTAGTAGGAGGGTTCGTGGGTGCCAAGCTCGCGAGACCAGTCGATCGAGATGCCCCATGAGCGGAACTGGCGTTGGAAGGAGGCGATCGACTCAGCGGTTGAATCGCGCGGGTGGACCCCCGTCTTGATGGCGTGGTTCTCGGCGGGAAGGCCGAAGGCGTCGTAGCCCATCGGGTGAAGCACTCGGTGACCGGTACGACGGTGGAAGTGCGCGATGGCGTCTCCCACCGCGTATTTCTTCAGGTGCCCGATGTGGGGTTCGCCGGAGGGGTAGGGAAGCATCTCCAGCACGTAGGAGGTCGCATCCTTCTCCTCACCGGGGAGTGAGTCGTTTGAGACCTCCCAAGTGCGCTCTTGCGCCCACACCGCCTGCCAGCGAGGCTCTATCTCCTGCGGTTTGTAGCGACGCTCTGCCATCGGACAGCGGAGGTTAGCGGGAGACCCCGGATGGTTCTCGTCTACCAACCTCGTGCACACCAAGCAAGGCTCTCTCCGCGCACGCGCGCGAGTTACCCAAAAACGGAACCGCACAACAGCCGACCCCCCGCCCACACATGGGACGAGGAGCCGGCAAGGAATCTCAGAACTTGTCGGGGGTGTCCATCGGACGCCAGAAGTTCGGGGTGGGCTGTGTCGTGACACCGGACTGAGCCATCAGAGAGCCGATCTCGGGACCCGACGCCTCGAAAAAACCGAGGAAGCTCGCTTCGTCGGGCCACTCATCGACGACCAAGAGCGAATCTTTGCCGGCGAAGAACTGGTGACTGATCGCACCGGCCTGCTTGGCGCGCTCGGAAATCGAGGTGAGTAGCTCCGCGTTGTCCTTAGCGACTTGTTCGAAACGAGCCGGATCGGCCTCGACGACCATTCCCATCATTATTGACATGCATCCTCCCGTCGGGTTGCGTTGCGTACGTCCTACGGGGGCGATTCGATCACGCGCGGACGCGGGTGTCAACAAGGTTTAACCGCAGATCCACAACAACTCCGAGCGTCAAGCAGCCTGTTCGGTGAAGCGCGAGTAGGCACGCACTGCCTCCACGATCTCGGCAGGGGCAGTGCGCGGCGAGCCGGCGTCAAACGGGGGTTGGGGGTCGTACTCGAGGCCCAATTGGATCGCTTGGGCGAGGTGGTCGCCGCCGATGCGAGAGGCGAGCTGGAGGGCCATGTCGATGCCGGCAGTGACACCCGCGGCGGTGGCGAGCTTGCCGTCGAAGACGACACGCTCCTCGACGGCGTTAGCGCCAAGCGAGCGCAACTGCTCGATGGCCTGCCAGTTGGAGGTGGCGCGCTTGCCCTCGAGCAAGCCGGCGGCGGCGAGGATGAGCGAGCCGGTGCACACCGAAGTTGTCCAGGTAGAGGTCTCGTGTGCCGCACGTAGCCACTCGTGGACGGGACCATCTTCCATGAGTGCAGCCTGCCCGGGACCACCGGGGACGAGCACGATGTCGGGGTTGGTCAACTCCTCGATCGTGGCATCGGCGAGGACCGCCAGCTGTGTGGTGTCGGTGCGCTGCGGAGAGGCGTGCTCGGCGACGAAAGTGACCTTCGCGTCGGGGAGGCGGCTCAGCACCTCATAGGGGCCGATCGCGTCGAGGGCGGTGAAACGGGGGTAGATGAGAATCGCGATGTCCATTTGGGTGGGACCTCTCTTGAGTGGTTTGGGGATTACGGCCACGAGTTGGTGGAACTCACACTCCCGTGCAGCTCACGCAACCGCCGCTGGAACCTCGGTCGCAGCGGTTGGGTGGAAGCGTCGGCGGTACTCCGCGGGCGCGACACCGAGGGAGCGCAGGAACGAGCGGCGCATCGTCTCGGGGGTGCCGAAGCCACAGGCGGAGGCGATGGAGGCCACGGGAGCGGGGGTGTCCTCGAGCGCGCGGCGAGCAGCCTCGACGCGCACGCTCTCGACGTAACGTGCCGGGGTGACCCCGGTCTCGGCGCGGAAGGAGCGGGCAAAGTGACGGGGGCTCATGTGGGCGAGCCGAGCAAGAGCCTCCACCGACAAGTCGGAGGCAATGTTCTCGAGGATGTGACGACGTGCCTCGCACAGTGGCTCGCGCACAGGCTCTTGAGAGGCAAGCGTGGCGGAGAACTGCGATTGGTTACCGGGGCGACGCAGGAACAGCACGAGGTGGCGGGCAATGCTCAGCGCGAGGTCGCGGGAGAGGTCTTCTTCGACAAGCGCGAGTGCGAGATCCATGCCGGCGGTGACCCCGGCGGAGGTCCAGATCGGACCATCGCGCAAGAAGATCGGCTCGGGGTCAACGTCGACGGAGGGGTACAGGCGGGCGAGCTCTGAGGCGGCACCCCAGTGGGTGGTGGCACGGCGCCCGTCGAGCAGACCGGCCGCGGCAAGCAAGAAAGCACCGGTGCAGACCGAGGCGGTGCGGCGGGCTCGCTTCGACGCACTGGAGATCCAGTCGAGCATCGCGCCGTCGAGCGAGGCCTCACGCGAGCCATAACCGCCGGCGACGATCAACGTGTCGAGGTTGGCGGGCGCATGAGAGAAGTCGGCGTCGGGGACGATTTGCAAACCACTGGAGCAATGCAACGGGGCACCATCGTGGCTGACGATCCGCACCTCGTAGCCGGGGTCAGAGGGGTCGGTGGCGTGCAGTAGCCCATGCGCGCCGACGAAGACCTCTTGTG
>JBOGYB010000330.1:0-3046 GCA_050696555.1 Solirubrobacteraceae bacterium
ACTCAGCCCGGAGCTTGAAAAGCGTCTGGCTGCACCGTGGCGCTCACCGAAGCTGGGATCCTCGGCGACCGAAGATCGTTAGCGTCCCCAACCCGACAATGGCGCCACCCCGCGATAGCTAGGAGAGAGATGGACTTCGACCTGACCGACGAGCAGCAGTTGATCCGCCAGACCGCGCGGGAGTTCACCGACAAGGAGATCGTGGAGCGCGCAAAGCAAAACGCCCGCAACCACCATTTCGATCTCGATCTCGTCAAGAAGATCGCCGACCAGGGCTATCTCGGGGCGATCGTCCCGCGCGAGTACGGTGGTGCCGGGCTCGGCTACGTCGACTATGGCCTTGTGGTGGAGGAGATCGGCAGAGGGTGCTCGTCCGTGCGGACGGTGATCTCGGTGCAAACCTCGCTGGTGTGCTCCGCCATCCTCAAGTGGGGTTCAGAGGAGCAGAAGCACCACTACCTGCCAAAGCTCTGCTCCGGTGAGTGGTTGGGTTGCTTCGGGCTCACCGAGCCCGACACGGGGTCGGATGCCGCCAAACAGAAGACACGGGCGAAGAAGACCGACTCCGGTTGGGTCATCAACGGGGCGAAGATGTGGATCTCGATGGGCAACTACGCGAAGGTGGCGCTCATCTTCGCCCAAACCGACCCCGAGAAGGGACACCGCGGGTTGGCGTGCTTTTTGGTGGACACCGACCAGCCCGGGTACCAGGCTTCCACGATCGAGCACAAGATGGGTCTGCACGCCTCTGACACCGCCTCGATCGCCCTTGAAGACGTCGAGGTCACAGACGAGCAGATGCTCGGCGAGATCGGCGATGGCTTCAAGGTGGCGATGTCAGCGCTCGACTCCGGCCGCTACTCGGTGGCGGCGGGATGCGTAGGTATCTGTCAGGGGTGTGTGGAGGAGTCGGTCAAATACGCCAAGGAGCGCGAGCAGTTCGG
This sequence comes from Solirubrobacteraceae bacterium, assembly GCA_050696555.1. Taxonomy (GTDB): domain Bacteria; phylum Actinomycetota; class Thermoleophilia; order Solirubrobacterales; family Solirubrobacteraceae; genus Palsa-744. Next base: position 945 of record JBOGYB010000330.1, read on the forward strand.
CAAGCCGATCGCCTCCTTCCAGCTCGTGCAGGCGATGATCGCCGACATGGTGCTCAAGACCGACGCCTCGCGCATGCTCGTGTGGCGGGCGGGCTTCCTCAAGGACAAGGGCCGACCCAACACGCTCGAGACCTCGGTGGCCAAGCTCCACGCCACCGAGGCCGCGGTCGAGTGCTCTAACACCGCGATCCAGGTGCACGGCGGCGCGGGCTATGTCGACGATCACCCGGTTGAGCGCTACTTCCGCGACGTCCGCGTCACCACCCTATATGAGGGCACCTCACAGATTCAGCGGCTCATCATCGGCCGTGCGATGACGGGGATCAACGCGCTCGTGCCTTCCTGAGCGGGGCCACGTGGATCGGGAGGTGGTGGAGTTGGAGGGATTGAATCGACGTGCCGCGCGCATAATCGGAGTCGTGGGTGCGGGCACAATGGGCTCGGGTATCGCACAGCTCGCGTGCCGGTCGGGAGCAAGGACGCTCCTCTACGACCCGGTCCCCGAGGCGCTCAAGCGCGGTAGCGAGGCCGTGGGAGCCGGGCTGAGCAAGGAAGCCACCAAGGGCAAGCTGACCGAGGAGCAGGCGAGCGAAGCGTCGGAGCTACTGGAAGCGACCGATGAGCTCGACACGCTCGCCTCCTGCGAGCTAGTGATCGAGGCGGCGCCCGAGCGCTTGGAGGTCAAGCACGACCTGTACGCACGGCTGTCGGCGATCGTGAGTCAGGAGTGCGTGCTGGCGAGCAACACCTCTTCGCTACCCATCACCGCCATCGCCGGGGGAGCCACGAATCCCGAGCGGGTGGTGGGGATGCACTTCTTCAACCCCGCTCCCCTGATGCGGCTGCTGGAGGTGATCGCGGGAGTGCTCTCCGATGAGCGGGCACTTGCAATCGCGCACGCAACCGGGGAGGCGATGGGCAAGGACGTGATCCGCGCCGCCGACGGTCCCGGCTTTCTGGTGAACCGCTGCAACCGTCCCTTTGGGCTGGAAGCGCTGCGTCTGCTGGGAGAGCGAATCGCCGATGTGCCGACGATTGACCGGATCGTGCGGCTGGGCGGTGGCTTCAAGATGGGACCGTTCGAGTTGAGCGACCTGGTAGGCGTCGACACCGGCTTCGATGTCTCCAAGAGCTTCTACGAGTTGAGCTTTGGCGAGCCACGCTGGCGCCCCTCCCCCATCCAGGCACGGCAGGTAGCGGCGGGTTTGCACGGACGCAAGACGGGTCGCGGTTACTACGACTACTCGGCTGACGGACCTCACCGACCTTCCGACCCCGAGCCACCCCAAACGGTCGCGCCCGTGGAGGGCGAAGCGGTCGTGGTGATCGGCGGCGATAACGCTCTTGCCGGGCAACTGCGAGAGGCGGCACGGAGTGCCGGCTATGCAGTGCATACCCCCCACGAGCCGCAAACCGAGTTGCCGGCGCTGGTAGTCGAGTGCGGGGACCCCGGCGACGAGCCGACCCCCCGGGGTGGACCGCGGCTAGTGCTGTGCGATCGCGGCTCGCTCGCCACACTTGACCCAGGCGGCCCTTCGGTCGGCTTCCACGCCCTCCCACCGTTCGACGGGTGCCAACTCGTGGAGCTCACGCGCAGCGATAGCTCCTCGCCGGCCGCTGCGGCACGTGCGGAGCGCTTCTTCGCGGCGCTCGGCAAGCACGTCGAGTGGGTAGGCGACACGCCCGGTCTCGTCCTCGGGCGAATCGTCTGTCAGGTGATCAACGAGTCGGCGTTCGCGCTTGGCGAAGGAGTTGGAACAGCGGAGGACATCGATACCGGGATGGTGCTCGGTATGGCCCACCCGCGCGGCCCTATGAGCTGGGCTCGCGAGATCGGCGTAGACCATGTGATGGCCGTACTTGACGGCCTGTGGAGGGAGTACCGCGAGGAGCGCTACCGTCCAGCCCCTGCGCTACGGCGAGACGAGATCTAGCAGAGAAACCAAAAGCCGCTACGAAGCGGCGTCGGCTGCGGGCGCCCACTGCGCCTCGGCCAAGTCCCCCACAGGCATCCCCTCAGGCGTAGGCACCTCGGGGGTGTCGCGTAGGTACCACTCGGCGTCGAGCGCCGCCTGGCAGCCGGACCCCGCGGCGGTGATGGC
>JBOGYB010000331.1:0-3037 GCA_050696555.1 Solirubrobacteraceae bacterium
CTGCTGCTGGATGTCCCCCAGCGCCGTGGTGGCCCGGAGGTGCTTGCCTCCTCCACCGGCCCAGCGGCCGATGCGGCGTCGAATATGCGCGAGGTACACCAGCTGCTCGACCCCACGGTCGCCGAGCGCGTCATCTTCGACTTCGGGCTGGTGCGCTCCATCGGTTACTACACCGGCGCCGTCTTCGAGGTCTACGACCCCGCGCTCGGCGCTCCCATCGGCGGTGGCGGACGCTACGACGAGCTGCTCTCCCGCTTCGGTCGCTCGCTTCCCGCCGTAGGGTTCGCGCTGGGTGTCGACCGCCTCCACATTGCCCTCATGGGCGAGGAGCGCGGAAAGGGGACGCTGCTGTGAGCTCACCCACCAACGGCCTCACGATTGCCGTTCCCCGTGGGGCACTGTTCAAAGAGACGGTCGACATGCTCGCCGAGCTTGGGATGGACACCGAAGAGCTGCGCTCCAACGACCGTAAGCTCCTGTTCGAGGACATCGGGGTCATCACCATGCGCCCCTCCGACGTCCCTACATACGTGGAGTCCGGCGCCGCCGACATCGGCATCACCGGCAAGGACGTCCTACTCGAGCAGTCCTCGAGCGGACAGGGAGCTCCCGGGCGCCGCGGAGTGTACGAGCTGCTCGACCTCCGCTACGGCCGCTGCATGATGGTGCTTGCCTCAAAGGCCGGCCCCGACCCCGCGGCAGAGGCTCTCAGACGGCTTGGGGTCATGCGTGTGGCCACCAAGTACCCACGCATCGCCGCGCACCACCTCGAGGAGACCGGCCGGCAGGCGGAGATCGTCGAGGTGAAGGGCTCGGTCGAGCTTGCCCCCCTCACCGGCATGGTGGAGGCGATAGTCGATCTCACCGCCACCGGTACCACCTTGCGCGAACATGACCTCGTGGTGCGGGAGGAGATCGTGGAGTGCACCGCTCGTCTGATCGCCAACCCGGTTGCACACAAGCTCCGCGCGGAGGCCATCGACGGGCTGCTGGAGCGGCTACGTGATCGTTGAGCGGCTAACGCTCACCGACGCCGACACCCCTGCCACGGCTGCCGCCCAGCTGCGCCGGCTGATCGGGGGCGGCGGCGAAGAGACCGAAGAGGTCGTCGCCACGATCCTCGCCCACGTTCGCGCCGAGGGGGACGAGGCGGTAAGGGAGTACACCCGTAGATTCGATACCGACGGCGCCGAGCCCCGCGAGCTGCGTGTGGCCTCGCGGGAGCTCGACCAGGCGCTCGAGCAGATGCCGCTCGATGTGGTCGCGGGCCTCCAGGTCTCCATCGCCAATGTCGCCCAAGTCGCCGATGCCTCAATCGGGTCAGATCAAGTAGCGGTTCAACTACCACAGGGGCACAAAGTCACGCTCCGAGAGCTGCCGGTGTCGGCCGCCGCCATATACGCCCCCGGGGGCCGCGCTGCCTATCCGAGCACGGTCGTCATGGGGGTAGTCACCGCTCGCGCGGCGGGCGTGGTGGACGTGGCGGTATGCACACCCCCCGGTCCCGATGGCCAGGCGCACCCGGCGATTCTCGCCGCGTGCCGTTTGTGTGGGGTGGAGCGTGTCTACCGCATGGGCGGCGCTCAAGCCATCGCCGCGCTCGCGTTCGGCACAGAGTCCGTCGACCGTGTCGACGTCGTCGTGGGGCCCGGCAACCTCTATGTTCAAGAAGCCAAGCGCAGGCTCTCCCACATCGTCGGCATCGAGGGGTTCGCGGGCCCGAGCGATTTGATGGTGGTGTTCGGCGCCGACACCCACCCGCGTATGCTCGCGCTCGACCTGCTTGCCCAAGCCGAGCACGGCGCTGGGAGCCTTGTCGCCGCCGTGTCCAACTCACGGGAGGCGCTCGACGCTCTGGCAGCCGAGATCGATCGTGAGCAGCTGAGTCACCCCGACTTGGAGCCCGATGCGTGCGTGCTCGTGCAAACCCCATCTCCACAGGCTTCGATCGAGTTTGCCAACGCCTTCGCCCCCGAGCACCTGCAGCTCGTGGGCTCCGCTGAGGAGGCGCTTGCGCCAAAGGTGCGTACCGCCGGCTGCCTCTTGCTCGGCCCCTCATCCGCCACTGCCTTCGGTGATTACACCGCCGGCTCCAACCACGTGCTCCCCACCGGCGGCGCCGCGCGCTTTGCCTCCACGCTCTCTCCCCGCCACTTCCGCCGGCGTATGTCCGTCGTGGAGATCCCCCAGGACGCAGCCGTGAAGCTCGCGCAGGCAGGCGCCCCTGTCGCACGCGCCGAGGGTTTTCCCTTGCACGCACTCTCGATGGAGGCCCGCATCGGCGAGATCCCCACAATGCGCGAGAATGGAGGACCCGATGAGCACAACAGCTGAGAAGAACACCACCCGCGCCGCCACGATCGAGCGCAAGACCGCAGAGACCGACGTCCGCCTCTCGCTCTCCCTCGACGGCACAGGCAAGGGCATTCGCGACACAGGGGTGGGCTTTCTCGACCACATGCTCGACCTGCTCGCCCGTCACGGCAAGATCGATCTCGACGTCGCGGTCACCGGCGACTTGCAGACGGGCGCCCACCACACCGCCGAGGACACCGCCATCGTGCTCGGCCAGGCGCTCGACCGTGCCCTGGGCGAGCGGCGGGGTATCCACAGGTATGGGTTCTTCGTCCTCCCGATGGACGAGGCGCGGGCCAGCTGTGCCATCGACATATCCGGTCGCCCTCTCACCCTGTTCCGCGCCGATCTACCTGCCGGTTCTACGGGAGGGTTCGATCACGAGCTCGCCGAGGAGTTCTTCCGTGCGCTCTCAAACGCAGCCAAGCTCACGCTGCACCTGGAAGTGCAAGCGGGCACGAACGCTCACCACATGATCGAGGCCGCCTTCAAGGCTTTCGCACGTGCACTATCCCAGGCGGTGTCTATAGACCCGGGGGAGACAGGTGTGCCCAGTACCAAGGGAACTCTCATCTCATGAACGACTTGGGACCGACCAGTCGCGGCCTAAACCTCCTAGATAATCCCGTCGATCTCGCGATCGTCGACTACGGGATGGGTAACCGTCGCTCTGTGGAGAAGG
>JBOGYB010000332.1:0-3035 GCA_050696555.1 Solirubrobacteraceae bacterium
CCGGAGGATGGCGGCATGAACATGTTCCACAGGCCGGTCTGCTTTGCCTTCGCCTTCAGCTCCTCGATCGCCGGGAGCACCACCCAGGGGTTCTCGCGGGAGAGCAGCTCGCGCATGTAAGGCTCCTCGCGGGGAGCGATCTCGCGCTCTTGGAAGGCGACAAGGCGCTCCAGTAGCTCTTGCGTGCGTGCGGAGTGAGAGAAGTCCACGGCGCGAGCGTACAGTAACGGCACCGACCCAAACCGAGGAGCGATCGAATGGATGCCGTGAACCACATCTTCCGCCTTGCCTCCCGCCCGCAGGGGATGGTAGGGCGCGAGCACTTCGACTACGTGGAGGAGCCGATCCCGGAGCCGAAGGAGGGGGAGGTGCTCGTGAAGAACGAGTACATCTCGCTCGACCCCGCGATGAGGGGGTGGATGGCGGAGGGTCGCTCCTACATCCCTCCGGTGCAGATCGGCGAAGTGATGCGCGCGGGGTCGGCGGGCGTTGTGGTGGAGTCCAGGGGCTCGAAGCTGGCCGCGGGGGACCACGTGTCGGGTTGGTTGGGGGTGCAGGAGTACGCGGTGTGCGACGAGAACGCGGTGTTCAAGGTGGACACGACCCAGATCCCGCTACCCAAATACCTGGGAGCGTTGGGGATGCCCGGGGTGACCGCCTATTTCGGCCTGCTCGATGTGGGGGCGCCGAAAGAGGGGGAGACCGTCGTCGTGTCAGGCGCCGCGGGGGCCGTGGGGAGCGTGGTGGGGCAGATCGCGAAACTGAAGGGTTGTCGCGTGGTGGGGATCGCCGGTGGGCCCGAGAAGTGTGAGTGGATCACGGGTGAGCTGGGCTTCGATGCCGCGATCGACTACAAGAGCCAGGACGTGGGGGAGGCCCTACGCGAGCACTGCCCTGAGGGTGTGGACGTGTACTTCGACAACGTTGGTGGGGAGATCCTGGACGCGGTGCTCGCCCGCCTCGCGAGGGGCGCACGCGTTGTGATCTGTGGGGCGATCTCCCAGTACAACAACCTCGATTCGATGAGGGGCCCCTCCAACTACATGTCGCTGCTGGTCAACCGTGCCCGCATGGAGGGGTTCGTGGTGCTCGACTACATGGGCCGCGCCCCCGAGGCCGTGCAGGAGATGGCCACATGGATAGCTGAGGGCAAGCTTGTCGCCCGTGAGGACATAGTCGAGGGCTTTGAGAGCTTCCCCGATGCCCTTAAAAAGCTGTTCGCGGGGGAGAACGTCGGCAAGCTGGTGCTGAAGGTCTAGCTGACAGTCAAGCGTTCTTCGTCATAAAGATTGACACATATGGTAGCCTTGTAAACCAGTTTGCGCCATGTCGATCGCTCAATGGAGGTAGCGGCAGGATGAGCACCGTCGAGACACTTCCCACCCAGCAGGAGTCAAGCTGGCGTGACAGCAAGCGCTACGCGTGGCTACTCGGATTGATCGTGCCGCTGTTGCCGTTCATCTCCTGGGGGCTGGTGGAAGTCACGGGGGTCGGCGCGTTCTGGTTCTACGGCCCGGTGCTCATCTTCGCCGGTTTCCCCCTGCTCGACATCGTGGTGGGGCTCGACGCCTCCAACCCACCCGACAGCGTCATCAAGTGGTTGGAGCAGGATCGCTACTACCGCTGGTGCACGTATGCGTTCCTGCCACTTCAGTACGCGGGGCTGATCTTCTCCTGCTGGATGTGGTCGCACGGGGGGCTCTCGACGCTTGAATCCGTCGGCCTCGCGCTCACGACGGCGATGGTGGCGGGCGTGGCTATCAACACCGCCCACGAGCTTGGCCACAAGCGCGCCTCCTCCGAGCGCTGGCTCTCCAAGGTGGCGCTTGCCCAAACGGGGTATGGGCACTTCTTCGTGGAGCACAACCGCGGCCACCACGTGCGGGTCGCCACCCCCGAGGACCCCGCCTCCGCGCGCATGGGGGAGAGCTTCTATGAGTTCCTTCCGCGCACCGTCGTCGGAAGCCTGCGCTCGGCGCTCGAGATCGAACGTGAGCACCTGGCACGCGACGGTCACCCTTTCTGGAGCATTCGCAACGACATCCTCAACGCGTGGCTGATGTCCGTCGTCCTGTTCGCGGGTCTTGCCGTTGCGTTTGGTGCGGTGGTGCTTCCCTATCTGCTCATCCAGGCGGTCGTAGGCTTCTCGCTGCTGGAGGTGGTCAACTATCTCGAGCACTATGGTCTGCTGCGTCAGACCCGCGAGGACGGACGTTATGAGCGCACCGCCCCCGAGCACAGCTGGAACAGCAACAACGTGGCCTCCAATGTGCTGCTCTATCACCTCCAGCGCCACTCCGACCATCACGCCAACCCGTTGCGTCGCTACCAGTCGCTGCGCCATTTCGACGAGGCCCCGCAGCTCCCCACCGGCTACGCCGGGATGATCGTCGCGGCTGCCATTCCCCCACTGTGGCGGCGCGTCATGGATCATCGCTTGCTCGACCACTACGGGCACGATTTCTCGAAGATGAACATCCATCCGCGCGCGCGCCGACGCGTGCTCGCGCGCTACGGCGCCGCCGCGACGAGTCAGTGAGCGGGATCGCAACCTCCGTCGAAGGTCAGGGTGGTGGGGGCGGAGCCCTGACGTTAGTCGCGCAAGACGAGACGGTTGCGACCCCCTACCGGGTGGCCGCGCGACAGCTGTTGCGCGACTCGCTCTTCGACGCCGCCCGTATGCTGCTTGCCGACCGTCCCTGGGCGCAGATCACGATGTCCGAGGTGGCGCGTGCGGCGGGGGTCAGCCGCCAGACCCTCTACAAGGAGTTCGGCTCGCGCGACGACTACGCCCAGCAGTTCGTGATCCGCGAGGGTGCACGCTTTCTCGAGGACGTCGAGCACGCGATCCATGCACACCTCGACGATCCCGCCCGTGCTGTGGCGGCCGGTTTGGAGGTGTTCCTCACAAGCGCCTCCGAAGATCCGCTCGTGCGGCTGCTGCTGGAGGACGATGGCACGGGGGGAATGCTCCCGCTTGTCACCACCCGCTCGCGCCCCGTGCTCGACTGGGCCGCGGCGCGTCTGTGCGAGGC
>JBOGYB010000333.1:0-3030 GCA_050696555.1 Solirubrobacteraceae bacterium
GGCCACGATCACGGTTATCGAGGGTCCCGAGCTTCCGCTCCAGCAGCTCTCCATGGGGCGGGGGTGGCGCAGCGCCAAGCGCCAAGGCAAGGACGTCACCGAGGAGCTGCTCGCCGCCGCTCGTCAAGAGTCATCAGGGGCCGTGCCGGCAGTCGGAGCGGGCTTGGGCTCTGGCGGGGGCACCGGGCTGGGCTCCCAAGTCGATTCCACTCTCACCCCGGTCCCCCCGGTATCCGACGCACATCGTCTTGCCGGTGAGCTACTAGAGCTGCTCGGCCCTGATCCGGTCCCACTTCTGCGTGCTTGGCGGCTAGCGTTCGAGAGTCATCCCGATCGCACACCGAGCGAATGCCTCTCTCTCGCCGAAGACCTCCTGCGGGACTAACCGACGCTAGACTCCGCCTACCGGCATGGTGGGCGTAGCTCAGTTGGTAGAGCTCCGGGTTGTGGTCTCGGCGGTCGCGGGTTCGAATCCCGTCGCTCACCCCTTGTTCGTACCGTGATGCGCGGATTGCTCTGAGCGAGCGGTCCCAAGCGTCACGACAGGACTTTTAGGGGTCCGCCGGTCAGAGACATTTCTCCGGAGCGGAAGGCCCGTGATTACGGGCTTTCGACTCCCTTTGAGGGGGTTTGCTTGCGAGAAAGGTGTCGAATCGTCAGATTCGCCGCGCACATGGTGCGAGCGGGCGGGGGCTGCGATATGACCCGATGTGGTGTGCGTCGGATGCTGGTCAGAGACCGAGTAGGAGACACGGCTCGACTTGAGCGCTCGAAACCATGAACCTCTGTGGTGTGGTGTGCGAGCAAGACCGGGACCCGCGGATGTTGTCCCACTTGCAAGCAGGAGCAGAGCCAATGGGCGACGGGATCAGATTCAACGTGAACAGCACCGACCAGGCAGGGAAACATGGCTTCAATCAACGAGACTCGCTTTAAGGCTCAGACAACAGGCCCTGGAACGGACGGGCTGCCTCGTGGACACGTAACCGAGATCCAGCGTGCCAGGATGCTCAGTGCGGCAGTCGAGGCGATCGAGGAAAACGGATATGCGCGCCTGACCGTGGCGCAGGTGATCGGTCGAGCGAAAGTCTCTCGCAAGACCTTCTATGACCTGTTCGTCGATCGCGAGGACTGCTTCCTGGCGGTCTTCGATCGCACGCTCTCCCAGGTGAGCTCCAGGGTTGTCGAAGCGTACGAGCAGGAGACATCCTGGCGCGAGAGCGTCCGCTCGGGACTGGCGGCACTGCTGATCTTCATCGACGATGAGCCCGAGCTCGCGCGGCTGTGCGTCGTGGATGCGCTGGGTGGGGGCCCTCGGGTGCTCGAGGAGCGTGCACGAGTGCTCGTCCGGTTGCGAGAGGTCATCGACCTCGGTCGCGGTGCTGGTGCGGGTAGACGTGAGCCCCCCGGTGTCACCGCCGAAGGTGTGATCGGTGCCGTGTTCGCGGTGATCCACACACGCCTGCTCGAACGTAGTCCCAAGCCCTACATCGGGTTGCATGGTGCGCTTATGAGCATGATCGTGCTTCCCTATCTTGGCGCCCGCGCTGCCAGCCGTGAACTTTCCCGGCCCGCGCCGCAGGTGCGCCGGCGCGCGAAGACCGAGCCGGGCGTAGGCAAGGATCCGATGGCCGGACTTGACATGCGCCTCACTTATCGCACTGTACGTGTGCTGACGGCCATCAAGGATCACCCAGGTGCCAGCAACCGGGAAGTGGCCAACGGTGCCGGCATAGCCGATCAAGGGCAGATCTCCAAGCTGCTCTCCCGGCTGGAGGGACTCGGGCTGATCGAAAACGTCGATCAAACCCAGTCCAAGGGAGCTCCTAACGAGTGGTGCCTCACCGAACGTGGTGAGCGCGTCGAGCGGGCCACCAGACCGATGTGAGCTGACGAGTCACCCTCTGCACGTCATTCGGCTGGTGCGAACCTCAGCGCGGCGCGCCGTCGTCTGCTCTACCTTGATGGTGCACAAGGATGCGCACGATCTGGGGGTGAGTGAGGTGCTGTGGAAGGGACGGAGTGAGCGTCGCAGGGGTCATGAGGCTAAGGACCTGCTGGCCGCCGCGGGAGGCGTGTTCGATCGCTCACTCGACCCCCGTCAGACGATGCGAGCGATAGCCGGCATAGCCGTACCGAGACTGGCCGATATGTGTGTCATCGACCTGCTCGGCGAGGATGGCGCGATCACCGACACGATGGCTTTAGCCGCACGCGATGAGGTGGGGTCGCGTTTGGAGCTGCTCCGTGTCGCTCATCCACTCGATCTCGACGGCGAATACCCCGTAGCTCGTGCGATTCGCTCCCGCGAACCGGTGGTGGTCAATGGCTTGGCGGACTCCCTCACACTCGAGCAGATAGCTCCTGAGCCGGAGCTTCGCGAGTTCGTGCTGTGGAGTGGCCACCAGTCGGTCATTGCCGTCCCGCTGATCGCCCGAGGCCGGCTCTTGGGGACACTCGCGTTCTTTTATCTGCGCGATACTGCACCTCATAACACCGAACAGCTTGCTCTGATCGGCAACCTCGCCGATCGTGCGGCCACAGCGATCGATAATGCCAACCAGTATGTGGCGCGCACCCAGCTCGTGCGCACGCTGCAGCGTAGCCTCCTGCCCGAGACCCTGCCGATGCTCGACGGCATGGCGCTCTCCTCGGCATATCACCCCGCCGGTGAAGGCAACGAGGTTGGCGGTGATTTCTACGACGTGTTCACCACCCCGTTCGGGTGTTGGCTGGTGGTGGGTGACGTGTGCGGCAAGGGACCTGAGGCGGCCGCGGTGACGGCGCTCGTGCGCCACAGCATTCGCGCCTTTGCGTTCGTCCGGCCGAGCCCCGCGCAGGTGCTTGGCGCGGTCAACGAGGTGATGCTCGGACATACGCTCGCGCAGCGCTTCGCAACGGTTGTGCTGGCACGTATGGATCTCACCGCGCGGCCGATTCAAGCAACGGTGGCGGGCGCTGGTCATCCGCCGCCTGTACTCGTAAGGGCCGACGGTCCGGCCCATTGTCCGAGCGTTCACGGCACCATGC
>JBOGYB010000334.1:0-3019 GCA_050696555.1 Solirubrobacteraceae bacterium
GTTGGGGAGGCTCCTTGAGGGTGCAAGCCCACTCTCAAACGCTTGTAGGACTTCAAGCGCGGGGTTGTGGCATTAAATCAAGACTCCAACACCCCGCAAAGCTCGGCGAGCACGGTCCCACCCGACAGCGCGGCAGCAAAGAACAGTGGGTCCTCCAACAGGTCACGCCCCATCGTCTCGGCGGGCAATCCGCTCGCAAGGTACCCAGGCATATCCACAGGCGCGTGCCTCCAGTCGTGGTGTGCCATACGCGCCGGCCTCTCCACCTCGAGCTCCAGTTGCGGCTTACCGCGCTTGGCCGACCTCGCGAACACCGATCCCAACCCTGCGCGCAGGTCGGCCCCCACCGGTGAGCGGATACCGGCGGGTAGAGCCACGGTAACCGGCTCGAGCAGCAGGTCGAGCACCGTGAGCGTGTGATGGGAGATCCCCCGATGGCGCTCCCTCTGATCGGTCGAGGACATGCGCGCCACGAGCAGCGTCGGGGCACCAAGTGCAAGCGCGGTGTGAGCGGAGTCCAGCGCGTGCATCCCCCCATGGCCCAGTGGAGAGCCGCAACCCACGATCCCCGGCCCCGGCCCGCACAGGGCCGCGTCCCACCCGAGCGTACGCAACCCGTGGTGGAGCGCACCGGCAGTGCTAACCGCCTCGCCCTCCCCCCCGTATGCCCCACCGGCGGTGAGATGACCCGCGAGCAATCCCCGCTCGCGCAACGCTTGCACGATGCGCGAGTGACCGCCCGGAAGCGCCCCTCCGGGGGTCTGCACGAAACCGAGCTTGAGGTCGGGTTGCACTTGGGCAAATGCCCATGCAACCGCTGCGAGCTGCCCGTGCAAGGCCAGCACCCCCACCGGGGGCTCCAGTGGCAAGTCGAGCTCCCCGCCTATCGGCGTCCCATTGGCCGGCGTCCCCGTCTCGGTGTCCTCGACGGGGATCACCGCGTGCTGCAGGCTTGTGTAGTTGAGCTTCATCACGTGCGCGTTTGGTGTCCCCTCGGCGGCAAGCCCCCGCGTGAGGTTCACGTGCACCACGTCGAACCCCCCCGACCCGAGTCCGAGATCGCGCGCCTGCACATTCACGATCAGCTCGTCCCCCACGATGCTTGCCCCCAGCAGGCCGACATCGGCGATAGCGGGTCGGCGCTCACCGTCGGCCAACATCACCACCAGGCTCTGCTCTGGGCCGCGAGCGCGGTGCGCCTCCACGACGGTGGCTTTACGGAGCTTCAGCATCGCGATGGAACGCTACCGATCGATGGGACGCCCGCGAGCCGACTCCGCGAGCTGCTCGACCTGACCGGACGAGTCGCCCAACGGTAACCACTCGACGCTCACGTCCACGTCACATTCGCAGTCGGGTTGGTTGGCGATCTCGTGCGCACGGTCAACCATCTTGGCCGCCACCGCTTGCGCCGTCTGCTCGTCTGACACCTTGAAGTGAGCCCGCACGTGCAATCCCCTGGACGCCCCTGCGCCCTCGTCCGGCGAGCTGGTGGCGCTCACGACCGGCCGGCCAGCGCGCCGTCGCCCTCGGCGGGCACGTCTGTCTCGCGCAACGCCGCGGCGATGAAGCTCCAGAACAGCGGCGCGGGCCGCTCCGGGCGCGACTTGAACTCCGGGTGAAACTGCGAGGCCACGAAGAACGGATGGTCGTCGAGCTCTACGACCTCCACCAAGCGCTCATCGGGAGAGGTGCCCGAAATACACAACCCCGCGCTCTGCAGGCGCTTGCGCAGCAGGTTGTTCACCTCGTAGCGGTGGCGATGACGCTCGTACACCACTGCCTCACCGTAGATCTCCCGCACGCGTGACCCCTCGTGCAACTTGATCGGGTCGGCGCCGAGCCTCATCGTCCCACCGAGGTCCGCCACCTCCTTCTGCTCGGGCAACAGGTCGATGACGGGATAGGGAGTCTCGATGTCGAACTCGGTTGAGTTCGCGCCCTCCATATCCGCCATGTGGCGGGCGAACTCCGCGACCGCGATCTGCATCCCCAGGCAGATGCCGAGATAGGGGATGCGGTTCTCCCTGGCCACCCGCGCGGCCTCGATCTTGCCCTCGATTCCCCGTCCACCGAAGCCCCCCGGGATCAAGATCCCGTCGGCCCTCTCGAGCAGATCGTGCGCCTCCCGGCAATCCTCGGCACCTCCCGGGTGGGAATTCGATTCAAGACGCTCGGAGTCGATCCAGTCGATCCTGACCTTGGCGCTTTGCAACGCACCCGCGTGCCGTAGGGCTTCTGAGACGGAGAGGTAGGCATCCTCGAGCTGCACGTACTTACCCACGAGCGCGATCCGCACAGTGCGCTTGGCGTGCTCTGCCATGTCTATCGGCTCCTGCCACTTCGACAGCTCCGGTGGGGGCCCCTCAATGCCGAAGTGCTCGAGGATGCACCCATCGACGCCCTGATCGCGGAACACGAGCGGCACCTTGTAAATGTTGTCCACATCCCTCGCCGAGACGATCGCGTCCGCGGGTAGGCTCGCGAACAGGGCGATCTTCTTGCGGATCTCCTGCGAGAGTGGACCCTCTGAGCGGCACATCAGCATGTCCGGGGCGATCCCGATGCGACGCAGCTCGTTCACCGAGTGCTGCGTGGGCTTCGTCTTCAGCTCACCCGCGTGTCCGATGTAGGGGACGAGGGTGAGGTGGATGAACATGCACCGTCTCCTTCCCACGTCCACCGGGTACTGGCGGATCGCCTCCAGGAACGGCAGCGACTCGATATCCCCTACCGTCCCGCCGATCTCCGTGATCACGAAATCGACGTCGGTGGACTCGGCGATCAGCGAGATGCGCTGCTTGATCTCGTCGGTGATGTGCGGCACCACCTGCACCGTCCCCCCGAGGTAGTCGCCGCGCCGCTCGCGACGAATCACCGTGTCGTAGATCCCGCCTGCTGTCACGTTCGAGGCCCGGCTCGTGTTGGAGTCGGTGAAGCGCTCGTAGTGACCGAGATCGAGGTCCGTCTCCGCACCATCCTCGGTCACGAACACCTCCCCGTGCTGGTAGGGGGACAT
>JBOGYB010000335.1:0-3010 GCA_050696555.1 Solirubrobacteraceae bacterium
AGGCTGGCCATGCCCACACAGAAGCCGCCTCGGCAGCCGCGCTGCGCGAGCGCGGCGAGGGATTCGTGATCGCCGCCGCACACGGGGCCGTGGCTATTCCAGCGGAGGCGTCCACCCCGGAGGCGGCGCTACACGTCGCCGATCTGCGGATGTACTCGCTCAAGAACAGCGCCAGGCCTTCCTCCGGCATCCAAAGCCGTGACGTGCTGCTGCGTGCGCTAGAGGAGCTGCGCCCCCAGCTCGGCGAGCACATCAATGCCGTCACAGTGCTTGCGGAGGACGTAGCCCGCAGACTGAAGTTGCCCGCGCACCTGGTGGAGCAGGTGGGCCACGCCGCCCAGCTACACGACATCGGCAAGATCGCGATCCCCGACGCAATCCTCAACAAGCCGGGGCCGCTCGATGCAGAGGAGTGGCGATTCATGCACCGGCACACCATCATCGGCGAGAGGATCGTGGCTGCGGCACCAGCACTCTCAGAAGCCGCCCACCTGATCCGCTCAAGCCACGAGCGCTTCGACGGCGGCGGTTACCCGGACGGCCTGCGCGGCGAGGAGATCCCGATCGGCTCACGAGTGATCGCCGTTTGTGACGCCTTCGACGCGATGATCGCCGACCGTCCCTACCGCACGAGCCTGCCACCCGTCGAGGCGATGCGCGAGCTCGAACGCTGCGCCGGCAGCCAGTTCGACCCGATCGTTGTCGAGGCCTTCCGCGAAACGCTCAATGAGCCACTGACCAGCACAAGGGTGACGCGGGCTACAACCGTGGACACACGGGTGACCGCGACCGACACACAAGTGACGTCGGCAGACCTTGGGGCCGGTGCCTCTGAAGCCTCTGAACCAGAGTCCGCTTAAGCGCTCGCCCGCCGCTGAGTATCCAGTCAGCCAATTCAGCTCCCCGAGCGGACTCTCCCATGGATCCCTGCATGCGTCGGTATGCAAGAACGGACTACCGCCCCACCGCCAAGGACGGCGCCGCTCGGATGCGCAAGACTCGGCACACGGCTGGGCAGCGCGTGCTCGAATTCTGAATCGTTCCCGCTGAGGCCCAGAAACCCCTGCAAACGAGACGTATATACCGCCAACGGGATTCGAGCCCGTGTTTAGGTCCGATTCCAAGGTGCATGTAGGACAGGTCTGGTAGACTCAAGCTCATGAAAACGCTGCACTTGGACCCAAGCAATCAGGATCAAGCTGGTCTCGTGGCCGAGGAGATCGAGCGCCTGCTCGCACAAGGCAAGCACCTCGCCGTTACCGTCGCCGAGGAGGATGAGCTGCTCTCCCCCCAGCAGGTAGCTACCCGTCTGGGCTTCTCCCGCCAGCACGTCGTGCGGCTGATCGGCTACGGCAAGCTGCAGGCGCAGAAGCTACCGAGCTCTGACTACTGGAAGATCCCGCTCTCCTCCGTGCTTGCCTTCGAGGAGCACCGCGCCGAGCACGACCGCATCACAGCCGAATGGTCGCGCAACCTCGACGCAACAGGCGCGCCAGCCGAGTGAGCCGTGCCGAGCCGCCACGCGCGATCCTCGACGCCGACATCATCTACTCGCGCGTCCTACACGACCTAATGGGTCGCGTCGCGGGACGGCTAGGCCTGCTCGATCTCGTCTGGAGCGAGGAGCTGCTCACCGAGACCAAGCGTGTGCTGATGCAGCGCAAGGGACTGACCGACGATGCGGCGCAGCGCTGGGTCAGCTACCTACACATGAACTTCCCCGACGGAGAGACAGACATCAGCCAGACGCCGCGCACCGCTGAGCTTGATGCCCTGACGACCGATCCCGACGATCGTCATGTGTGTGCCCTGGCGATAGCATCGGACGCCGACTACCTGTTCACGCACGACCGTGGCTATCTGGCCGACCGTCTCGCAACGCATGGAGTAGAGGTCACCCACCCGGACCCGTTTCTCGCCGTGGCCTTCGAGAGCCAACCGCAGGCCATGCTCGACCTCCTCAAACTGCAGGCCAGCCTCTGGGCCGGCGGCAGGCCCATCGCTGAGCTGCTCGATGCGCTAGAGCGCGCCGGAGCCGTGACAGTCGCCGAGATGGCACGTAACAGCTTGTTCTAATCTCTGGAATACACTTCCGACATGGTGGTAGCACGCACATCTCAACGCCGAAACGTGTTTAGCCCCAAATTTCAGCTAACTGAAATACCAGCCATAGTGGCGGCAAGCTGATCGATATCCCAATCCGTGTAGATATCACCAGTCGTCTGTATGGAGGAGTGCCCGAGCAACTGCTGCACAGCCTTCAAATTGCCAGTCGCATCGAGCAAACACTGCCCAGCCGTATGCCGCGCCTTATGCATACGCTCGCCCCTCGTCGTACCCGACGGAACAATCCCAGCAGCCACGAGCCGACGATACCACCAACTATGCAACCCATTGGGACCACTCGGCTTCGTAGGCTCGATCTTTCTATACCGACCAGTGCATCGAGCCATGAGGTAATGGTCCGGCTGAGCCCCGGATTCCAGGACGTAGCAGTCGAGGTCAGTCCAGAACACCGCGTGAGGAATCGGCAGTTCACGAACCTTACGACCCTTCGTGAAAATAGTCAGGCGACATCGCTGACGATCAAAATGCCCGATCTGCACAGACCGTAGCGCACCCTTGCGCAGCCCGTAATCGAGCAGAAGCCGCAGCGCGACACGATCGCGCGCCTCCACAGCCGCAGCGAGAATCAAACCACGCTGAGCAGCGGAAAACGTAGTCCGATAAACCTGACTTACCGCGCTGGAGAGCGAGAAGGTGTTGACGGACAGTCACTTTGCGTGGCAAACCGACGTGCATACGAGAAGGTGAACGAACCCCGACAACACCAATCGCTGCCTCGTCAGGCGCACCACAACAACCAGCCGCTCCAAAGAACTCGTTAGTTTTCTCGCCCCGAGTATTGAAATAAGTTTCGGTAAGAACGTGAAGACCATTAGCAGGATAACCAGCAACGCTTGTCTTAGAACCGTCCACCCACCATTCACCTTCAGGTCCAGGCGTATAC
>JBOGYB010000336.1:0-3005 GCA_050696555.1 Solirubrobacteraceae bacterium
GGCCAAATGACATGGAGATGTCGTAGCGGCCCCGAATCTCGTCCGGCAACGAGAACACATCAGCCTCGATGGTTTCGACGTCCAGACCATATTCGGCAAACCTCCTACTGGCCTGATCGAGCGCGACAGGAGACTTGTCGATGACAGTGGCGCGAGCACCATTGCGAGCGTAGAGCAGCGCATTGGTTGCCCTTCCCGCGCCGAGCTCGACGACCCTGAGATCCTGCGGCGACCCGAACTGCCGCTGCACGAGCCTCTGCTGCGCTCTCCAGCGCAATTCGTTTTCCGCGGCGTTCAAATCCTCGATCTGCTCTGGCAACTCGCGCCATAGCTGATCCCAGTCGGCCGATCGCTCTTGCTCGGGCTCCAGATCAGCAGTATTCATGGTGTGATCATAGCTCCTCGCGCAGCCAAACAGTCCACTGATATATGGAACTGTCTCGGCCAGATACGCGTATCCTCGGCCATTGTCCCTCAAAGCCCTCTGCGCGTGCTCGGAGCCGGCGATCGCGACAAGGATGCGATGAAACACACCCACCTTCCGTTCAAAAGCTCTCTTCAGAACCCACTACTCAGCTTAAGGGTAGACGGCGCCCATCTGCACAAAGCACAACGCTTACCATCGCGCCACGCTACCTCGTCAGTCGGTAGTCACCACTTAACGCTTCGCACGAGGAAATCCAAAACACACGTCGGCAAGAAACGTTGCAACCCTTCTCATGTGATGCATCTTGCATCTGAACCTGATACGTTGCTCCACGTTCGTGCCGAGTCCTTGTCCCCACGGGGGTGAGGAGCGGGGGACCCAAGGGCAGTCGAAAGGCTGCGGGGGCGAATCGTCACAGTTTGTGGCGTAGCGTAAATTTACGCGAGCCCGACAGCTAACCCCGTAGGCGCCCTGAGATGACGAAAGGACGCTGTTCACATGTCGGGATCCCCGCGTGATCTTGCTGTGCCTGACCCCTGGGAAGCTTCGCTTGCCCGTTCCCGCGCACGCCGCGAAAAGACGGCCGGCGGTGGTAACTCGACGGTAAAGCTCGGGAAGCTGATCGAGGCGCGCACGAAGGTACAGACGCACGGCAGCGACGTTCTCGACACACGTGTCATCTCAAGCGGCAGAGGAGCGCTAGACGCGCACAAGCGCCTCCTTTCCACTCGCAATCTCGCCGACACGGAGCCCTGGCATCTTTCGACCCTGCGCTCGCGCACACGCCGCCGCGCCGCTGAGCTGCAATTCGTGCCCACCAGTACCCGCGCACGACGTGTTTCGCTCGGCACACTCATCGCCATCGCCGCCGGTCCCGCCGCGGGCTTGGCGGACGCAAACGGCTCGCCTCATACCACCGCACCTGAGCCACCCACCACGACCAAACACCACATCCAGCTTCAGAGTGGCAACGAAGGCCGTCAGGTCAAGGTCCTCCAGCACGCACTCGGTATCGCGGTCGACGGCAAGTTCGGCGCGCAAACGGAGGCCGCCGTACGCTCCTTCCAGGCCCACCACCACCTATCGGTAAACGGAGTCGTCGACCCCCAGACGAGCGCCGCGATCAATGGCAGCTTGGCGGGTGGTGTTTCAACCGTCGCCATAACGCCCGCCGATAAGAGTGAAAAGGTCAAACACACCCCCAGTCCTGTCGCACGCCTGCAGGCCGCGCTCGGTGTGGAGGTAGACGGTTCATACGGACCGGAAACAGAGAAGGCGGTACGCCGACTGCAGGCGGCTCACCACTTGCACGTAGATGGGATCGTCGGAGCTGCCACCTGGCGTGTCCTGGGCATCAACGAGCAAGTCACGCTCGACCCTCCCCGGACAGATAGTCACGGTGTGCACAGTGACGTAACGCACGCCCGTTCGCACAGCTCTATTCACGCCACCACACACGCCTCCCACTCGCTCACTGGCTCCGCGGCGATCCGTCGTTTGCAGGAAGCTCTCCACATCGAAGCCGACGGCACCTTTGGCCCTGAAACGGAGACCGCGGTGAAGCGCATGCAAGCACACCACGGTCTCTCCGTCGACGGGGTCGTTGGTCCTGAAACGTGGAGTGCGCTGGGCATCAATTCTCACACAACGCTTCATCCTCCCCACTCGCACAAATCCGCCTCCAGCAACACCGGCGGAGGCACATCCAGTGTGATCGCCCGTGTGATCGCTGCCGCGGATGAAATCGCTACGCGCCCCTATGTGTACGGCGGCGGGCATGGCTCCTTCCAGTCTGTCGGGTATGACTGCTCTGGATCTGTCTCTTATGCGCTGCACGGTGGCGGGCTACTCTCTTCGCCCGAGGATTCCTCTGCGCTTGAGTCCTATGGCGATCCCGGTCCCGGTAGTCACATCACGATCTATGCCAATGCCGGTCATGCCTGGATGGTGATCGACGGTCGTCGCTTCGATACGGTCGCCCAGCAGGAAACGGGTTCGCGTTGGTCTGATTCGATGGCCTCCACCTCGGGGTACGTCGTGCGCCACCCCGCCGGTTATTAGGTCGGTGGCAAGGGGTTTGACCGATGAGGTCAGACCGTGGTGGGGAGTCTCGAAAATAGGTGACCCGCGCGTGCGCGTGGAGTAAGCCTTACTAACGCGTCACGATGACCTCTCGCGAGCGTCCGAGGCCTCGTCGTGCCGAGTACCGTCGCAGTCGCCCTCTAGCTTCATCTCCGTCGCAGAAACGGCGGAAGGGAAGTTTCGATGCTCGCTCGGGCACGCACGTTCGCAATAGAAGGGCTCCACGCGCAAGCCATCACCGTGGAGGTCGACATCCGGCCAGGCCTCCCCGCGTTCGCGATCGTGGGCCTCGCCGACGCTGCCGTGCGCGAGGCGCGCGACCGGGTCCACGCCGCTTTGCTCAACTCGGGCTACGAGTTCCCCGCACGTCGCATCACCGCCAACCTCGCACCCGCCGACGTCCCGAAGGTGGGACCTGGGTTCGACCTCGCCATCGCCTGCGCCTTGCTCGCCGCGAGCGGGCAGATCTCACATGAGCTGCTGGACACCCATGCGC
>JBOGYB010000337.1:0-3003 GCA_050696555.1 Solirubrobacteraceae bacterium
CTCGAGGGCGTCGTGCTGGGCGTCCCGGCGATCGCCGTGTCCCAGCAGTCCAAGGGGCGCTCGCTCGACTTCCGCTACGACGGGGGCTTTGACTTTGCCGTGGCCGCGGGTTTCGTCGCGCGGCTGGTGGAGCGTTTGGAGGAGGTGCCGATGCCCACCGGGACTCTGCTCAACATCAACGTGCCGGCGGGGGAGCCCGAAGGGGTGGAGGTGACGAGCCTTGGCAAGCGCATCTACCGCGACGAGCTGAAGGTGGCGCCACACGCCGACGGCTCACCCACGCGGAGGCGCTACTGGATCTACGGGGCCGACCCGGGCTTCCACGACGAGCCCGGCACCGACCTCGCGGCTGTCGCCGCCGGGCACGTTGCCGTGACCCCCATCCACTTCGACCTCACCGATCGTCAGGGGTTGGAGGCATTGCGCGAGTTCGACCTGCGAGCGCTGCTCGAGCCCGCGCTCGACGGTGGGAGCGCGTGAGCGAACCCTCTGCGCAGGAGCGGGCGCGCGCACAGGAGTTGCGCAAGCTGCTCGAGTACCACGGGCACCGCTACTACGTGCTCGACGATCCCGAGATCCCGGACGACGCCTACGACGCGTTGCTCGATGAGCTCCGTGCGCTGGAGGCCGAGTTCCCGCGGCTGCTGACCCCCGACTCGCCCACACAGCGTGTCGGCGGCGAGCCTGTTGGGAGGTTGGAGAAGGTGGAGCACCTGGAGCCGATGCTCTCGCTCGACAACGTTCGCAGCGAGGAGGAGTTGCGAGCATGGGTGGCGCGCATGCAGAGTCACCTCGCGCGCGAAGGGATTGTGGCGAGGCGCTTCGAGTACGTCGTGGAGCCCAAGGTGGATGGGCTGGCGGTGAGCTTGGTCTACCGCGAGGGGGTGCTCGTGCGTGGTGCCACGCGTGGGAACGGGGAGGTGGGGGAGGATGTGACCCACAACCTGCGCACGATCGGGTCGATCCCGCTGCATGTGGAGGATGCGCCGCCGCTGCTGGAGGTGCGCGGCGAGGTGTATATGTCGCTCGGGGACTTCGCTGCCGTCAACGAGCGTCGTGCCGAAGAGGGACTCTCGACGTTCATGAACCCACGCAACTCGGCGGCGGGGGCGGTGCGCCAGCTCGATCCTTCGCTGATGGCGGAACGTCCCCTCTCCATGTGGGCCTACCAGGTTGGGGTGGCCCCCGACCTCGCCTTCGAGACCCATTGGGATGCCCTGGAGTGGCTGCGTGAGCACGGTTTCCGCGTCAACCGCGACATCCAGCGGCTGGACAGCGAGGAGGAGGTGATCGAGCAGTGCCTGCGCTGGCAGCAGCGCCGCGGGGAGCTCGATTTCGAGATCGACGGTGTGGTGATCAAGGTCTCGGACCTGAAGCTCCAGCGCCGTCTCGGGTCGGTGGGGCGCGACCCCCGGTGGGCGGTGGCATGGAAGTTCCCACCCACCACGGCGGTGACGCGTTTGAAGGCGGTGATGTGGAACATCGGCAAGACCGGCGACCTGCGTCCCTATGCGGTGCTCGAGCCGGTGGCGGTGGGGGGTGTGGTGATCAAGCTCGCCACGCTCCACAACGAGGAGGACATCGTCCGCAAGGACATCCGTGCCGGGGAGGACGTGATCGTGCTGCGTGCCGGGGATGTGATCCCGCAGGTGGTGACTCCCGCGCCGCACGTCGTGGAGCACAAGAACCGTCCCGGGGTTACGCGCCCGCCAGATCGTTGTCCGCGCTGTGACACGCCAACGGTGAAGCCGGTGGATTCGGTGTTCACCAAGTGTCCGAACAGGGACTGTCCCGATCGGGTGTGGCACCTGCTCAAGCACTTCGTGGGGCGCGGGATGATGGACATCGACGGACTCGGCGAGAAGCAGGTGGCGCTCCTCCAGGAAAAGGGCCTTGTGAAGACGGCCGCCGACTTCTACCGTCTGCGCGACCACCGCGAGGAGCTGTTGAAGCTGGAGGGATTTGGCGAGATCTCAGTGAACAGCTTGCTCGAGGCGATTGAGGCCTCCAAGCAGCGGCCTTTTGGGCGGGTGCTGTTCGCGCTCGGTATCGAGGAGGTGGGGGAGGTCACAGGTCGCAATCTCGCGATGCGTTTCCGCAACGTCGTGGCGTTGCTCGATGCGACCCCCGAGGAGATCGCGGAGACGCCGGGGGTGGGGGAGAAGATGGCGGCATCGATCGGTGCGCAACTGCACGACGAGCGCATGATGGCTTTGATCTCCGATCTGCGTGAGGTCGGGTTGCGTTTCGCCGAAGCAGGTCCCGCCCCCACCACTGGGCCGCTGGCGGGAAAGATCGTGGTGCTCACCGGCACCCTTCCCACGCTCTCGCGTGAGGAGGCCACCGAGCGTATCCAGGCCGCGGGGGGGAGGGTGACGAGTGCGGTGTCGAAGAAGACCCACTATCTCGTTGCGGGGGAGGCGTCGGGGTCAAAGCTCGAGAAGGCCCGCCGGCTGCTTGTCCCCATCCTTGATGAGGAGGGCTTGCTGGAGCTGCTGGGTCAGTAGTGCGCCAGTGTGATCGCCATTGCGTCTTGGATCGTGTGCGCGCTTTCAGTCGCGATCCCGTCTGTGAAAAAGGCGAAGGCAAGAATGTCGCCGCTCTTGCTTTGACAATACCCCGCAAGGTTCGACACGCCGATGAGCGTCCCGGTCTTTGCCTGGCAGCGTCCGCTCGCGGTGGTGCCGCGCATACGTTCGGAGAGCGTCCCGGAGTGGCCGGCGACGGCGAGCTCTTTACGTAGGGTGGTGCCAAGCGGGGTGTGAGCAAGCTGTGCCAGCATCGACACCACTTCAAACGGTGTGGTGTGGTCGGAGTGCGACAGTCCCGACCCGTCGAGCAGGTGGGGGTGGATGTGAAAGCGGGCGACGGTGCGCCGTACCACGGCGGCGCCCGCCGATGTCGTGCCCGCGCCCCCATATAGAGCGCCGAGATCCTTCAATAGGGTCTCGGCGAAGAAGTTGTCGGATGGTGGCAGTGTGAGCCCGAGCAGCCGTGCAAGCG
>JBOGYB010000338.1:0-2989 GCA_050696555.1 Solirubrobacteraceae bacterium
CTCACACAGGGACGCATACCCGCAGACATCGTCTACGGTGCCCGCAAGATGGAGGCCAGATGAGCCGCACCCGTCGGTACATCTCGGAGACCGCCCAGCTTAGGGCGCCGAGCGTCGCTCCTGGCGGTCGATCGTGCGCGGCGGTTGATGCTCAATCGCTGACGATCACGAGATCGCCGATCGAGAGCTTCTCGAAGACGCGCTGGGCGGTGGAGATCGGAAGCTCGACGCAGCCGTTGGATTGGGGAGTGCCGTAGGAGGGGCGCGGGAAGCCGTGGACGGCGTCGCCGCCGTTGAAGTAGTTGACCCAGGGGACTCCGGGGTCTGAGTATTTGGAGCCGTCGGGGTTGGTGCCGGTCATCGTGGTGGAGGTGAAGCGGGAGTAGATCGGGAAGGTGCCCTGCTGTGTGGTGGCGCCGGAAACGCCGGTGTTGGCGGGCGTTGAGAGGACGACATGGCGTCCCTCGTGCACCTCGAGCGTCTCGGGGATGCGCTCGCTCACGGTGACGAAGGTGTAGGGGCGCGGGTCGCGCGAGCCGTGCGTGAGGGTGGCGAGCAGTGAGGCCCAGGTGGAGCGTTCGGCGACTCCGTCGACGGAGAGGTGGCGAGTCTCCTGAAAGACCATCAGCGCGCCGCGGGTGGTGGGGTCGAGGTGGGCATACCAGAGCCCGGGTGCGTGGGGGATATTCGCGACGAGTGGTCCGCGCGGAGGGTTGAAGGCATAGTGGGCGGCAAGCGCGCGTGGCTCGGGGGTGGTGCCACCGTTGGCTCTGTGGGAGGAGTGCAGGGTGTAGGGGAGATAGCCGAGCCGAGCAAGCGCCTGTTGCAGCGCGAGCGTGCCGGGACACACGACGTTCAGGTGGACTCGGCGGGCTTTGCCGAGCGGACGGTCGCCGGTGGCGTCGGTGCCGGCCCACACCGTGAGGGTGTAGGAGGAGCAGGGTTGCAGTGTTGAAGCAGGGGTGAACACCTCATAGGTACCGCTCGTCTTCCAAGTTCCGGCGACGTGCGGCGTGAGCGCGGGCGGAGGGGATTCCGCCGCAGGGACTCCCGACAGTCGCACCCTCAGAGGAGCAGTCCCGTCGGTGACGACGCTTTTCGGCAACTGCACGATCTTTGTGCGCGGGGAGGGCTTTTGAGGTGTTTCTTGGATCTGTGGCGTGCCCGGGGCGCTTGTGGGGGTCGTTTCTTCCGAGGGAGCCACCGGGATCGCGCGCGTCGTGCCCGAGGCGGAGGTGGGCGAAGCGGCGGCCGTCGCCGACCCGAGCGGCGCTAGCACGGTAAGTGCCAGGATGAGAGTGGTCAGCTTGGAAGCGCGCACGGCCGTGAAGGGTAGAACCTCACGCGGCGCGCCAGGGCCACCTGAGAATGCGGATGAGAGGACTCGAACCTCCACGCCCTTACGGGCACGGCGACCTGAACGCCGCGCGTCTACCAATTCCGCCACATCCGCGTGTCGGGTCGGCGACGATATCGCAAGCAGGTGGACCGCAGAAGCGGGAGAGCATTCCAGCCACCGCGACGCATCGGATGGTGTCACAACTCCCGCTCCGCCCCGTGCTTTGCTAGCCTCGACGGCGACTAGACATGCCGCCATCGTCTAGGGGACTAGGACGCCGCCCTCTCACGGCGGTAACACGGGTTCGAATCCCGTTGGCGGTATCCCGGGCCCACCGCGCTTGATCCGTCCAAGATTTGCGTGGCGGGCCCGGGAGATGTTATCTGGGACCCGCCGCAACGTTCCGCCAAGATTGCGCGGTGGGTCCTGGTCGGCCTGCGCCTGGTGGCTGTAGGCCATCTCGCGTGGGGCCTTTTGTGGGTCCGTCCGGTGTGTCGCGTACGGTCCGTGTTTATTTGTAGTTGGCCGGGGCGACAGCGCGAACTGCCCCCCGGCCGTGGCACGGAAAGGAAGGCCTTCCCATGCAGGAGGATGTTTCGTCGGGTGGTTGTGATGTCCTGTCTTCGGTCTCGCCGGGTGTCTTTGAGCGGTTGACACGGCCTGGCGAGCAGCGGCCGTGGTCGGTTGGTGAGCTTGTGCTCGAACTGCGCGATTCGATATCGGTGGAGGATGCTCTTGCGGATCTCCAGGAGGTCGGGTTGGTGCATCGGTGCGGGGATTTCGTGTGGGCGAGCCGCGCGGCGTTGGCGGCTAGCGCGCTCGCGGTGGTCGTTTAGGGTCGGGTCCGGTCGTTCCGTCCGGTGGCCTGTCTAGGTTCCTGCCTATGATCTTGGACGGATCAAGCAGGTTGCTTTTTGACGCGGCTCGGGGGAGGGGGCGCGTCTCGTGGCGTGTCCTGCCTTCGCTTGTGCATGGTGTCCGTCCCTGTTTAGGAGGCACACATGCAGAGACTCCGATTTCGTGAGGATCAGGTCGAGTACCGTGGGCGGGTTGAAGCTGGTGGTGAGTTTGAGGTAGTCGAGGAAGGTAAAGTCGTAAAAAAGCCGTTCGCTCCTCTGTTGCGGTTTGAGTATGAGGACGAGGACGGTGTGTTGGGCTGGGTCGAAGTGCGTGGTTCCAGTTTTGACAAGCTCGCGGGTGTCGATTTCACTACGTTCAAGCCTCGTGATCGGTTTGCATTGACTGGGGTAGTGCTTCTCCAGGATAAGAAGTCGGAGAAGAATTCTTACATCCAGATCACGCAGTGTGTGAAGTTGTCTGCATCTTCTGGTAAGGCGGAGGTGTAGGGCGGTCGAGGGTGTGGGGTACGACCGTGGATCGGTTTTTGAAGTCGATGATGGCGATCGTGCTCGCTGTTGTCACTCTTTGTGCTCCGGTTAGTGCTGTCGCGGCTGAAGCGACGTTGACCGAAGTGGTTGAAGCGGTTAACGCCGAGAGGGTGCAGGTCGAAGCGCTTAAGGGCGAAAATCACACTGACTTGTCGGCGCTCGCGACTCTTTTCAAAGCGCCGGTCGCGGTGTCGTGGACTGGTGAACCTGTTGTGAAGGTTGCGTCTCCGCTTGAAGTGACGTGTGCTAGTGGGTGTAGTGG
>JBOGYB010000339.1:0-2968 GCA_050696555.1 Solirubrobacteraceae bacterium
GAGTTAGCCTTTCTCCGCGCGCGCACGCGAGTCACCCCAAAAGAGAACACCCACCTCCCTCCCGAGCACCATTTGGCAAGGTAAGCGAGATCTTCATAATCAAGCCGTGGCGCGCTCGATCGTGAAACTCCCGGCAGAGGTGAGGGAGCCCTACCAGGTGTTCGTCAACGGAGTGCCCCAACGCCAGGGAGAGGATTTCCAGGCGAAGGGGCGCACACTGATGTTCGGGCGGGAGCTGCGCAAGGACAAGATCTCAAAGCGCCGCTGGCTGCTGGGGGCGTGGGGCGTGGGGACCTACAAACAGGACGACTCGGTGGACGTGCGCTACGAGGCCGCTGACGGCTCGCCACGGGTGGCAGAGGCGCTTGAGATCGAATCGGCGTAGGCGGGCTTCTCCCAGGGACGCGCGAGCTTCAAAGCACCCAGGATGGCGCGCGTCGCGGGAGAGCGGTTGAGCGTGTAGAAGTGGATGCCGGGGGCGCCGGCGGCAAGCAGCTCGGCGCACTGGAGGGTGGCGTGGGCGACGCCGAAGTCGATGACGGCCTCGGGCCGGCTCTCGCGGGCGTGCAGCTCGCGGCGCAGGCCCTCGGGGATCGAGGCGCCGCACATCTTGGTCATGCGCTCGAGCTGGTTGATCTGTGTGATGGGGAGGATGCCGGGGATGATGGGGACGTCGATGCCGGCGGCACGGGCACGATCGACGAAGTCGAAGTAGAGGGCGTTGTCGAAGAAGAGCTGGGTGATCAGGAAGTGGACGCCGGAGGAGACCTTCTCGGCGAGGTAGTCGACATCCGCCTGGGGAGACACCGCGTGGATGTGGGTCTCGGGGAAGCAGGCGGCGCCGATGGCGAAGGGGTAGTCGGACTTGATGAGATCGACAAGCTCGCGCGAGTACTCGAGGCCGCCGTCGGTCTTGACCCAGTCCTCCTGCCCGGCGGGGGGGTCGCCGCGAAGCGCGAGCACGTTGTGGATGCCGGCAGCGAGCATCTCGTCCAGCGTGGAGCGCAGCTCGGGGACGGTGGCGCCGACGCAGGTGAAGTGGGCCATCGCCTCCAGGTCGTACTCATCCTTGATGCGCTTTACGATCTCGATGGTCTTCGCGCGGGTGGAGCCACCGGCGCCGTAGGTGACCGAGACGAACGAGGGCTCCAGCGTACGCAGCTCAGACAGCGCGGCGTAGAGGTTCTGCTCACCCTGGTCGGTCTTGGGGGGGAAGAACTCGAAGGAGAAAACGGGCTCGTTGCCCGCGAGCAGCTCATCGATCCGCATCCCGGAAGCCTAACAGAGCTGTGTCAAGGTTTGGATGAGCTCCGGCGCTGGTGGCGCCTACGCCGTTGCGTGCCCTGTGGACGTCCACCGCTCGGCGTCACCTGAAAGCCGCCGCACCTGCCCAAGCACCTCCAAATGCGTGAGCATGGCAAGCGTCTCGGTGAGCAGCCACGGTCCGCCGTGCGTGGCGAGCTCGTCGCTGTAGATACGCGGGATGATCTCGAAGGCGGTGAGTGGATCGTGCGCGATCGTGCCCTCCACCTTCGCCAGGCGCTCGGCTACGAGGGTGCGGTTGCCGTCGATATGGGCGCGCACGTCGGTGAACGTGCGACCGTGGCCGGGAAGGCAGAGGCGGGCGCCAAGCCGTTCGACCACGTCCAGTGAGGAGAGGAATTCGCCGACGGGGTCGGGAGAGTAGCCGAAGTCGAAGAACAGCGAGATACGGCCGAGCAGGTGGTCGCCGGAGATGAGCAGGCGGCGCTCTGGCTGGAACAGGCAGACGTGGGAGGGGGCGTGGCCGGGGGTCTCGTGCGCCGTCCAGGAACCGAGGTCAGTGTTAACCACCACTCCGGGGAGCAGCTCACGGTCGGGGGGGATGACCGCTGAGATGCCAGATTCGTGGCTTTTGCGCTCCTCGGCGAAGCGACGCAGTGGCTCCTCGGGGACGCCCGACTGACGGGCGACCTCTATGCGTCTCTCTAGCGCCGCCTCGGGGTCCTGCTCGCCGATGGACATGTGCTCGTATTTAGGGTGCATCCACAGCTTGCAGCCGGCACGCTCGACGATCGCGGCGGCCTGACCGTAGTGGTCAGAATGGGCGTGGGTGCAGACCACCAGGCGGATGTCCTCGACGGCGAAGCCGCACATGGCAAGCGCCCGCTCCAGCTGAACCATCGAGCCGGGCTCGCCGTCGCGCGGGGGCTCGTGGTAGCCGGTATCGAACAGAACGATGCCATCGCCCGCCTTGACTGCCCACGCGTTGCCGTGCGGCACACCCGGCCAGGGGAGCGGCAGGCGCAGGCGATAGACCCCGGGGAGCACCCGCTCGCCCCGTCCAAGCTCGCGTTTCCGGGCCGGCTCAGTCACCGGCGCGGAGACTACTAGCGAGGACCCCGCTCGGGTAGACGAGCCTTAGACTCATAGATCACTCGGCGGAGCTAAGGAGACCGAAGATGGTGGACGACGACGGAGAGCAGGCGAGCAAGGCGGCCGCCAAGGTGCAAGAGGCAGCGGCGAACATCCACAAACCCACAACCCCACGCGGCGGAGGCTCCGAGGGACCTAAGCAAGGGAACGGCAGGAAGGACGCGACTGCCGGCGACACCGAGGCGGTGGCGCGACGGTACTTCGAGGCGATCGGAGAACGCGACCTCGACGCGGCGGTGGGGCTGTGGGCGGAGGGCGGACGCGAGCATGTGCGCGGACAGGTGGACGTGACAGCCCCCGAGGGCGTGCGGGAGTTCATCGGGGGCCTGTTCGAAGCGATGCCGGACATGAAGATGGAAGTCGCACAGACCACCACCGAGGGCGATCGCTGCGCGGTTCACTGGACGCTGACGGGCACGTTCGCGGGACCAGGGTCGTTGAGCGGCGTCGCGCCCACGGGCCATCCGCTGAAACTCGAAGGCGTGGATGTGTTGACTGTGCGTGACGGGTTGGTGCAAGCGAACGACGCCTTCTCCGACGGCATGGAGGTGGC
>JBOGYB010000340.1:0-2964 GCA_050696555.1 Solirubrobacteraceae bacterium
GTGCGCAACCGCTCGTAGAAGGGGTCGAAGCTCTCCATCTCGATCTCACGCTCGGGATGGCCGTGCCAACCGACGTAGAGGCTGACCTGATGAATGCCTTCGCGGTCTGCCAGCTCGCGTGGAAGGTAGTTGGTCGTGTCGGTGACGACCGCTACCTGCTCACCCAAGGCGGTTCTCGATCTGTGTGAAGCCTGCGGGCTGCGGCTCGGCGGCAACCGGCTCGCTCGGGGCGGTATCGCGCTCGGGTAGACCGAGTGCCTCGGAGAGCTCCCCCGACTCATACATCTCGGTAACGATGTCACACCCCCCGATCAGCTCTCCCTTGTGGAACAGCTGGGGGATCGTCGGCCAGTTCGAGATCGCGGAGAGCTCCTGGCGGATACGGGGGTCGGGGAGGATGTCCACCGCCGCGAAGGGTGCCTCCAGCGACTGAAGCATCGCGACTGTGCGTGCCGAGAAGCCACAGGCGGGCGCCTCCGGGGAGCCCTTCATGAAGAGGATCGTGTCGTGCTCTGCGATCGCCTCGGCGATGGCATCGCGGATGGGGTTTGACTCGCTCTCAGACATTGACTGCTCCTGACGTTGCGTCGGCTTGCGCTTGGGCGGCTTCGGTCTTCAGCGACAGCGCGTGGATCGGCCCGCCGATCTCGGTGCCAAAGACGTCGTACACGAGCTTGTGCTGCTCGATGCAGCTGCGACCCGCGAACGTCGCTGCCACCACGGTAGCGCGGAAGTGGTCGCCCCCGCCCGTGTAGTCCTCAACTTCGGCCGTGGCGCCCGGAATGGCGGCCTCGATGCGCTGCTTGAGCTCTTCGGCGGTGGGCATCGCTCTAGGTTACTTGCTCACCCGAGCGCCCACAGCAGTGTGTGCGCCGGCAGCAGCGTGTAGCTCTCGCTCACCCGTAGCGTGTTCTTCGTCGCCATCGTCGCCGGTCGCCCCGGTTGTGCGCGCGCAGCGGCTGCGGCGGCCGACAGGCTTGGGTTCTCGCGGTACTTGACCTCGACCAGGTCGAGTGCACGTCGCGGTCCGCACACGAAGTCAATCTCACCGCCACGCGCGGTCTGCCATACATGCAGGCGCTCGGGTGCGACGAACGTTTCGATCAGGCGCTCGGGTGGCTCGTAACGGCGTAGCAGCGCGATGCCGATCGCGTTCTCGACCAGCGCGGGCGTGTCGGTGTGCAGGCCGGGTGTGTTATCCAGGGCGATCTTGTGAAGTAGAGGGTCTGCAAAGAAGACCTTCTTGTCTCTGGAGATGTCATTGCTCTGCGTGCTGTTGCGCCAGAAGTAGGCGATGAACAGAAAGTAGCCCGAGGCCAGAAGCTCTATGTAATCGCGCAATGTGGCGTGGCTAGGCGAACCGGAGCCTCGTCCCAACGGGACATCCATCTCCCGCGCCATGCTGCTCCAACTTATCTTTGCGCCGAGTGAGCGCAGCACTCGCTCCAGTAGGGCTTGCCCAGCCGGAATACTTGCTCCCTTTCGTTGCAGCTCGCGCAGCAGTGAGTCCCACAGTATGCGTCTGACTTCATTGGATGGCTCGCGCGCGCCGCAGGCGGCCTCGGCGACGGCGGCTGGAAGCCCGCCAAAGCGCAAGTAGCGCTTAAGCGCTGTCTCGAGGGCCGGCGCGTATGGCCGCATATCGTGCAACAGCGCCTCGCCCGCGTCCGTACGAATGTCAGCCACCGTGAGCTTCGGAGAGGGGGGGATATCGCTGTTCAGCGCACGTGCGAATGCGGCAAAGCTCTGCGGTAGAGCGAGATGGTCGATCCCTTCGCGGCGTCGCCCCGGGAGCCGATCCACGGCGCCGCGCTGGAGGTCGATGGCTGACGAGCCAGTGCACACGACGATGTCCTCCCTGATGTGTCCCTGGTCCCAGAGCGACTTGACCGCGGTCTGCCATCCATTGACCGCGGTCACCTCGTCGAGAAGGAGCAGACCTGGAGCGCCTCGGTCGGCGAGGTCAAGTGTGCGGCGCACGGTTGTGACCATCTCAGAGAGGTGCCTTCCCTCCAGCATGTCCAGCGCGAGGTAGACGATCCTCCGCGCCTCGAAGCCCTCTCCGAGGGCGCGTTCGACCAGTAGCTTCAGGTCTGTGCTCTTCCCCACCTGCCGAGGCCCGCGCAAGACGTGGATACCGGGCCTGTCGAGATCGAGATCGGTGACAAAGTCGGCGGTTAGTCGTACTGGCTGGGCATCAAGCGAGGTCAGCTGCGGGTCGCTCGTGCGCCACCCAGGACTTGTCCACCAGGGATTCTGCTCGAAGACCTGCTCGTCGGAGATCGCCATTGTGCCGTGAGGGTATCGCAATTCTGAAAAGATGCCCATAATATTGAAAGTTAAATCTCAATAAAAGCAGCATCTTTTGGTGTTCATCTGTCAAAAACTGGGGCATCTTGTATAGAGGCATCGGCTCGGCGGATCCGCAAGGACATTTGCTCCAAGGCGATTAGAGTCCAGTCGCCAGCGTCACACCCTCGCTATACTTTGGAAAGCAATGATCACGATCACAGACAAGGGTGCGGAGAAGGTTCGCGAGTTCCTCGACGCCCAACAGGCCGACGTGACGCTCGCGGGATTGCGTGTGGGCGTGCGCGGGGGTGGTTGCTCGGGCTTCCAGTACCAGCTCGCCTTCGACGAGGAGCGCGACAGCGATCTGGTGTTCGAGGACCACGGGCTCAAGCTGCTGGTGGACAAAGAGAGCCTCCAGTTCGTGAGTGGGTCGGTGATCGACTATCAGGAAAGCCTGCAGGGCGCGGGCTTCAAGGTCGAGAACCCCAATGTGGTCGCCGCCTGCGGCTGCGGGTCCTCGTTCCGCGTCGCCGAGGAAGAGCAGGTCTCAGCCGTCTAACGCCCGCCGAGGCTGGTCGCTGCGTTCTTTGCCGGCGGCTACGCAGGTTCGTTGTTCAGCGAGCGCCATAGGTAACGGCAGGCGAGCGTGCGGTGCGGACGCCAGCGCTCCGC
>JBOGYB010000341.1:0-2956 GCA_050696555.1 Solirubrobacteraceae bacterium
CTGACCACCCTCTTCGTAGCCCACATACCCAGGGGGTGCGCCAACAAGACGGGAGACCGAATGCTTCTCCATGTACTCGGACATGTCGATCCTCACCATCGCGTCCTGTGAGTCGAACATGAACTCCGCGAGCGCCCGTGCAAGCTCGGTCTTACCCACCCCGGTGGGGCCGAGGAAGAGGAAGGTGCCGATCGGACGGTTGGGGTCTTGCAGCCCCGCGCGCGAGCGGCGCAGTGCGGTGGCAACCGCCTCCACCGCCTCATCCTGACCGACGACGCGTTCGTGCAGGCGCTCCTCCATGTGGATCAACTTCTCCACTTCCCCCTCCATGAGGCGCGAGACGGGGATGCCGGTCCAGCGCGCCACCACCTCGGCGACGTCCTCGGCATCGACCTCCTCCTTGAGGAATTGAGGCCCACCCGAGCTGCCCCCACCGGCTTCATCGGCGGAGGCCTCACCCTCGCCTCGCTCTCGCTCTGCGGCTTCGTGCGCGGCAAGCTGCTTCTCCAACTCCGGTATCTCGCCATAGCGCAACTCGGCGGCGCGCTGTAGGTCCGCTTCGCGCTCGGCCCGCTCTGCCTCCACGCGCGCTTGCTCCAAGCGCTCCTTGGTCTCGCGAACCCCCTGGATTGCCTCCTTCTCACCCTCCCATTGGGCACGCATCTCCTCCGAGCGTGCGCGCAACTCGCCCAGCTCACCCTCGATAGCGGCGCGACGCTCCTTGGAGGCCTCGTCCTTCTCCTTGCGCAGAGAGGTGAGCTCGATCTCCAACTGCATCACACGGCGATCCACCTCGTCTATCTCGGTGGGAACCGAGTCAATCTCGATGCGGATCTTCGATGCCGCCTCATCGATCAGGTCGATGGCCTTGTCGGGCAGGAAGCGGTCGGCGATATAGCGGTGGGAGAGCGTCGCGGCGGCGATCAGGGCGGCGTCCTGGATGCGCACGCCGTGGTGGGTCTCGTAGCGCTCCTTCAGCCCACGCAGGATCGCGATCGTGTCTCCCACCGAGGGCTCGCCCACCATCACCGGTTGGAAGCGCCGCTCCAGGGCGGCGTCCTTCTCGATGTGCTTGCGGTACTCGTCAAGCGTGGTGGCCCCCACACAGCGAAGCTCCCCCCGGGCGAGCATAGGCTTGAGCAGGTTGGCGGCATCCACCGCCCCCTGGGCCGCACCCGCGCCGACGATGGTGTGAAGCTCGTCGAGGAACAAGATCACCGTGCCCTGCGCCTCGGAGACTTCCTTGAGCACCCCCTTCAAACGCTCCTCGAACTCGCCGCGGTAGACGGCGCCCGCGATGAGCGCACCCATGTCGAGCGAGATCACGCGGCGCTCGCGCAGCGACTCGGGGACGTCGCCGGAGACGACGCGTTGGGCGAGCCCCTCGACGATGGCCGTCTTGCCCACGCCGGGCTCACCGATGAGCACCGGGTTGTTCTTCGTGCGACGTGACAGCACCTGGATAACGCGGCGGATCTCCTCGTCGCGGCCGATCACTGGATCGAGCTTGCCCTGCTCGGCGAGCTCGGTGAGGTCCTTGCCGAAGCGCTCCAGCGGCTTCTGCTCCTCCTCGGGCGGGGGCGCCGTCGCCGCTCCTCCCGCCGGCTGTCCGTTAGGCGGTGTCAACGTGTTCCCTCACTTTGTGGGGTGGGTGGGGTCCGGAACAACGAGCGGGCATCCGCTGCGCGAACGATCTCCGCACCCGAGCCACGGTAGGGCACCAGCTCAGCGCGAAAAGAGCGACGCACACGCTCCAACTCCTCGGCGAGTTCCACCTGCGCATGGAGAGCCTTCACTTCGAGCTCCTCGATACGCATATGCATCTCCTGCACCTCCGACTCGAGGTCGAGCACGCGCTGAACGCCGGCCAAATTCAGGCCCAGCTCGGCGGTCATCTCGTGGATGCGACGGAGCTTCTCCACATCCTGCTGGGAGTAGAGGCGCGTGCCCTTGGGCGAGCGCTTGGGCTCCACCAGGCCGCGGGACTCGTACATGCGCAGCGTCTGCGGGTGCATGTTCGCCAGCTCCGCTGCCACGGAGATCATGAACACACCACGGTCGGTCTCCACCTCGACGCGAGTGACGCGTGGCACTGAGGCAGCACGCGCCGGCTGGACTTCGTGGGATGACTGAGAGTGGGGGGTCATGAGCTATCGCCCTCCTGCACGCCGCCCGACCGCCCGGCGCCGGCGAACAGCGCGGCGCGGGGATCGCCGTTCATTACTTTGGAGAGCTGCTCGACTACCTCCTGCTGCTCGGAGGTGAGCGTGTCGGGGACGTCGATCGTGAAGCGGTAGTGAATGTCCCCGCGACTCTTGCCCCCGAGCTTGGGGGGACCCTCGCCACGCAAGCGCTGGATCGCGCCGTGGTGGGTACCGGGCTTCACGCGCAGGGTCTTCGACCCGTCGAGTGTGGGCACACGGATGTCACCTCCCCGCAGCGCCTCGGGGATCGTGAGCGGGACCTCCACCTCCAGGTGCTCCCCCTTGCGCTTGAACACCGGCGAGGGATCGACGTGGGTGATGACGTAGAGGTCGCCAGCGGGTCCACCGCGCATACCGGCCTCACCCTTACCCGCAACACGAATGCGCGAGCCCTCCTTCACCCCGGCGGGGATGTTGACGCGGAATTTCTTTACGGTACGCACGGCGCCCGAGCCGCCGCAGGTGGGACAGGGGTCCTCGATGACCGTGCCGCTGCCGCCGCAACGCGAGCAGGGTTGGGAGATGGAGAACATCCCCTGCCCCTGCGTCTCGATGCCGCGCCCCTCGCAGCGAGGGCACACCTTCGGGGTGGTGCCCGGCTTGGCGCCTGTGCCGTGGCAGGTGGGACAGGCGCCGCTGGTGGGAACCGACAGCGGCACCTGGGCTCCGGAGATAGCCTGGTCGAAGGTGATGCGCACCTCCGTCTCGAGGTCGCGCCCACGTTGGGGACGAGACTTGGCACGCCGCCCGCC
>JBOGYB010000342.1:0-2934 GCA_050696555.1 Solirubrobacteraceae bacterium
CCCGAATGGGGCAGCGAGGAGGCGTTGGCGCAGGCGCCCGTGATGCTCACCGGCCACCACTATCCGCTTGGGTGCGCGCAAACGCCGCCCCCCTCGATCGAAGCGCTGCTCAGCTCCGCCACGCGCGGGTTGGCAGCGCGCTCGCTCACCACCTACCTACAGGTGGCGAGCATCAACAAAGTGCCGCTGCGCATCGACGAGACGAACACCGTGTCGTGCGGAGGCGTAGCGGGTATCTCCAACACGTTCGCCTCAGCGTTGTGGGCGACGGGGTACATCACACAGGGGATGACGGCCGGGACGGTAGGGATCAACCTCCAGGGCAACCCGACGAACTGCGCCGGTTACACCCCGATATGCGCGCCCGACCCAACCGCTCTGGCCGAAGGCTGGTTTCGCACACAACCGGAGTGGTACGCGCTGCTGCTCACGAGATCCCTCGTGGGCTACCGCCCCCTCCCCATCACACTCTCAAACGAAGGCACGGAAGGCTCACCCGACCTCGTGGCCGCCGCGTTCGCCGGGCCGAAGCGATCTTTGAAGGTGGTGGTGTCCGACAACGACCCGGAAGACTCCCCTCCCCTCACACTCGAACTCGAAGTGGGCCCAAAGATGGCGACGGCGCACATACTGCGACTCACCGCGCCCTCCGAGAGCGCCACCAGCGGCGTGCGCCTCGCCGGCCGCGCGGTCGCCGCAACCGGAGCCTGGAGCGCCCCGAAGCACACCGAAGCCGCCATCCCCCACGCCGGGTTCGTCACGGTGCAGCTCACCCCGGGCAGCGCAGCACTCCTCGGCGTAAGTCGAGAACAACCCAAGCGGCATCGACATAAGACCAAACACAAGGACAAGCACAAGGGGAAATAGCGACAAAGCGACAGCGCCTGTGAGCCTTGACCTTTGACCCACACACGCCGCCCCTACCCTAACGCCTGCAAGGATGACCGTGTGCCGGCCGTGAGCCCACAATCCACCGAAACCGTCGTCTGTCTCGTAACGGCACCACAAGCGGATGCGCCGTCCATCGCCTCCACCGTCGTGGGAAGACAACTGGCGGCATGCGTGAATATCGTGCCCTTGGTGCACTCTGTCTACCGCTGGGAGGGGAAGGTGGAACAGGACGAGGAGGCACTGCTGATCGTGAAGACCACACGCACGCGCGTGTCCCAGATCGACGATCTCCTACGCACGATCCATCCCTATGACACCTTCGAGCTGGTCGCGCTCGACGTAACCACCGGTAGCCGTTCCTACCTCGATTGGATCGTGGCGTCGATGGGCGACAGTACGCCGACAGATCGCGTTTGATGCCGCGATCACGTCCACCCCGCACGCTCGGTTTGTGCCTGTGCACACTGCTACTCACCGGCGCACTCGCACACGCCGGCACAGCGTCGGCGGCAAGCGATCCCGCACCGTCGGCCATCGTCAAACAACCGCCACCCAAGCGGACGTGGGAGCCCGACGTGCGGGATGCCATCGCCTATGCCCACACACGTGCGGGAGACGTGAGCTTTGCGGTGCGCACCCCCCACCGCCTCTGGGGCTGGCGGATGTCGCGCACGGTTCCCTCGGCGAGCGTGCTGAAGGCGATGCTGCTCGTCGCCTACCTCGACGACCCACGCGTGCGCAACCGCAGGCTCACCGCCGCCGACCATCGCCTGATCGACCCGATGATCCAGCGCTCCGACAACGCGGCCGCCACGCGGGTACTCGGATTCGTCGGTCCCGCCGGCGTCTACGGCGTCGCAGCCCGCTCGGGGATGCACAAATTCAGACTCGACCCCGCGATCTGGGGCTTGAGCCGGATCGACGCGATCGACCAGACCCGCTTCTTCCTGCACATCGACAGCCACGTCGTGCCACGCCACAGGGCGACGGCAATGCACCTGCTTGCCACGGTCACCCCCACCCAGCGCTGGGGCATCGGCGAGTTGCGTTTGCCCGGCTGGCAGCTCTACTTCAAGGGCGGTTGGGGGTCCGGGACGGGCGCCGTGGAGCACCAGGTGGCGCTCCTGCGCCACGGCTCGATCCGCGTGTCGCTGGCGGTGCTCATCACCACAAGCCCCAGCCACGCCTACGCAAAGCGGACCCTACGCGGCCTGTTCGCGATCCTGTTGCGCGGCATCCACGGGTTGCTCGTCCCGCCCGCCGTGGCCGCCGAACCGTAGCGCGGGCCACGGTTCGCCTGAAAGCAGCGCCCAAACTCTGAACATCCGTCCAGAGCGCGTGAGTATTCGTCGCGGTAGGTGTCTCACAACCTATCCACCTCACCAACGCGCCTGGATGGCGCACTCCAAGGAGGTATGCCGTATGAGACGAACACTGCTGACGGTCGTTGGCGTCGTAGCGCTCGCCCTCGCCGTTCCGGGCGTGGCGCTCGCCCATCACGGCCACGGCCGCCATCACCATCATCACCACAAAGCGAAAAGCCATCACGCGAAATTCCGCTTCAGGCACATCGGCGCGGCCGGTGCGGGCGCTCCCGGTCCCACTGGTCCCACCGGACCGAGCGGTCCTCCCGCGCCTGAAAACGCGGGCACGGTCGTCTCCTATTCGACGAGCACCAACCTGCTCGAACTGAAGCTCAACGACGAATCGACCGTGAAGGGGAAGGTCACCGACAGAACGCGCATCAGGTGCGTCAAAGCCATGCCCCCCACCGAAGGCGAACCCGGCGATCGGTGGCACGGTGACGACAAAGGCGAGGGCGACGACTGGAGCCACGGGGACATGAGCCACGACTGGGGCGACCACAAAGACGGCGGCGATGACCAGGACGACGAAGCGGGCACAGCTGAACCCCCATGCGACAGCTCGCTACTCGTGCCGGGCGCCGTGGTACGTGCCGCCGAGTTGCGCATCGGTCCCGGCGGAACCGAATTCGAGAGCATCGTGCTGGTGAGGTAGGTAAGCCGACACGCGGCAAAAGGG
>JBOGYB010000343.1:0-2929 GCA_050696555.1 Solirubrobacteraceae bacterium
TCCTCACGTCGGTGCTCGACAGCTTCGCGCCGATTTCGCTGCTCGACGCTTTCGTTCCCTTCACGGGCTCCTATCGTCCGTTCTGGCTGGGTCTCGGAGCGGTGGCTTTTGACCTCCTGCTCGCCGTGACGATCACGAGCCTGCTGCGCCAGCGAATGGGCTATGGGACGTGGCGCATGGTTCACTGGCTCACGTATGCCAGTTGGCCGGTCGCACTGCTGCACGGATTGGGCACTGGCAGCGACATCAAGAGCACCTGGATGCTGGCGATCACCCTCATTTGCCTGGCGGCCGTACTCGCTGCTGTGCTCGTGCGCGTGATCGCGGGCTGGCGCCAGTATCCAGACCGCAGCAGGACAGCCCTCGCCGGCACCGGCATATTCACCTTGGCGCTGGTGTTGTGGCTACCAAGCGGGCCACTGGGCTCTGAATGGGCGCGACGCTCAGGAACACCCTCGGCGCTGCTACCCCACTCGCACGCACAGACAACCTCTAAAGAGGGCGGCGAATGAGCACACCGCTACCAACGCTGAGCGACACCGTGCCCGCCAGCGACTCGCGCCGAGTGCCCGGCTTGCCGCGACTGCTGGAGGGCATTCCCTCACACGGCGCGATGAACCTCGCCGAACATCTCGCGGTCCACGGGCCGCTACCTCTCACACGCAAGCCCAAGCGTGGCGCAGAGCACCCTCTGATCGAGCAGATCGAGCGGGCTGGGTTGCGCGGCCACGGCGGAGCGGGCTTTCCCACCGCTAGGAAGTTGCGCGCCGTCGCCGCTTCACGACGGCGAGCGGTCGTTGTCGTCAACGCGGCAGAGGGTGAGCCTGCGAGTCTCAAGGACCGCACGCTCACACAAACCCTGCCACACCTGGTGCTCGATGGTGCCGTGCTCGCGGCACAGACGGTCGGGGCGGATGAGGTAATCGTGAGCGTATGTGAATCTGCGCAAGCGAGTGCTAAAAGCGTTGCTAAGGCGATCGCCCAACGGGGATCGCCGGGGCGCGGCTCCGCGCGCATTCGACTGGTGACGGTGCCCGATCGCTATGTCGCAGGACAGGAGTCCGCGCTTGTCAATCACCTCAACGGAGGACCCGCACTTCCAACTTTCACTCCACCGATGCCCTTCCAGCAAGGGGTCGCACGCCGTCCTACGCTTGTCAACAATGCCGAGACGCTTGCCCACATGGCGCTCATTGCCCGTCATGGCCCGGACTGGTTTCGCGAGCTTGGGACCAGCTCCCAGCCGGGATCAACGCTCGTCACACTGTCCGGCCCCGTTGCTTATCCGGGCGTCTATGAGATCGAGTACGGCGCATCGTTGTCCTCGCTGATCGCGGCGGCCGGCGGGAGCACCAGCCGTCTACGCGGCGTGCTGTTGGGTGGATACGGCGGCTCCTGGATCGGTGAAGAGCACCTTCACGAGCTCGTCCTCTCAGACGAGCAGCTCGCCTCACACGGCGCTTCGCTCGGTGCCGGCGTGGTGATGCTGCTCTCCGAGGACGCCTGCCCGGTCGCGGAAACCAGCCGCGTCGCTCGCTGGCTTGCCAAGGAGAACGCTGGCCAGTGCGGCCCCTGTGTCCACGGCCTGGACGCAATCGCCACCACCTTCGAGGAGATAGCCAGCGGAGTCGCCAACGTCCAGGCAACCGAACGGATCGCCAGGCTCGCAGGGATCGTGCGCGGTCGCGGCGCCTGCGGGCACCCCGACGGCGCCGTCAGGCTAATCCTCAGCGCGATCGACACGTTCGGCCCCGAGCTCGCCGATCACGCCCGGCACGGCCCATGCGAAGACTGCCAATCCCCCGCAGAGCTGCCACTGCCCGCCAGCCGCCCACGCAACACGAGCACGGCCAGCAGAGCTACCGGCAAGCCAGTCAGGCAACGATGAACGGAAACCGCAAACAGGGACAGCGCGCGTGAGCTCGCGCCTGCGAGTAAACCCGATTACCTGCGAGGCTCACGGCATGTGCGCTGAGCTGCTACCTGAGCGCATCGCACTCGACGAGTGGGGCTACCCGCTAGTCGACGGCAAGCCACTTGAGCCAGGACTGATCGCCAACGCCAGGCGGGCCGCCCAAGCATGTCCGACCTTCGCGCTGCTGCTCCAACACGAGCCCAAACGACCAAAGGGCTAAGCAGTCAAGCAATCCGACTGAGCGGGCGTTTAGCCTGACGCGATGCTCGCATCCTTCGACGGCACCTGGGACTGGACGGCGATCGAACGACCGCGTCAATAGGCGCGCAGAGCGATTCCCGTTGACACATGGAGTTCAAGGGCGCTCACGATCTAGCTGGTACCATATGTGGCGTGTTGAAGACGACGGTGTATCTCGATGAGAGTGATGCTGCCGCTCTGCGTCGCCTTGCTGACGCGACCGGGCGCTCGCAGGCTGAGTTGATGCGTGAGGCGATCGCGGAGAAGGCTCGCTCAGCCGGTCCTCGCGATATGGGTTTCATCGGGGCAGGACACGGTTCTGGAGAGCCGGTGGGTCGCCATGCCGATGAGATCGTCCGCGGGGAGCTCGGGCAATCCCGGCACTGATCGTCGACGCCGGCGTTCTCTACAGCGCCGCCGACACCAACGACCCCGACCACAAAGCAGCAGCGGAGACACTGCAAGGGTGGGACGGTGAGCTGGTGTCCTCCGCGTTCACAGTCGCAGAGGCCGATCATCTGGTCCTCACGCGACTGGGACTGGCCGCAGAGCTCAGCTTCATCGACAGCCTCGCAAGCAGCTTCCTCGTCCCGACGCTCGACCCGCAGGGTCTACGCGATGCTCGCGGGTTGTGCGCACGCTACCGCGAGCAGCAGCTAGGACTCGCCGACGCATCGATCGTTGTTCTAGCCGCTCGCTTCTCAACCTCTCATCTAGCGACCTTCGACGAACGTCACTTCCGCTCTGTACGACCCCTGGATAACGACGACGGCG
>JBOGYB010000344.1:0-2925 GCA_050696555.1 Solirubrobacteraceae bacterium
CGTCAGGTCGAGACCCATGCCGCCGTACTCCTCGGGGATCGTCACCCCGAACAGGCCGAGCTCCTTCATCTGCTCGACGATCGGCTCCGGGAAGGAGTCCTCGTGGTCGTAGTGCTCGGCGTTGGGGAGGATCTGCTCGTCGGCGAACTGATGGACCATCTCGGTGATGGCCTTCTGCTCGTCGGTCTTCTCTGTGTAGGGGGCGGGGGCTACGGCCATGGTCGACAACGCTCCAGAGGTGGGAATCGGCTTTTCGTATAGGTCACCGCAGGATACTCGGGGAGCGGGGCGTGACAGACTGCGACCGCGTGAACTTCGCCAGAGACGTCCTGCAAGACAAGCCCTCGAACAAGCTCGCGTTGGTGGAGCTGACCCGCGTGGGAGAGCGTAGGGAGTGGACGTTCGGCGAGGTACGGCGGCGTACCGCGGCTTTGGGGGACGTCCTGCAAACGCTCGGGGTGAGACGCGGGGATGTGGTGTTGACCCTGATCGGGAACCGCGCGGAGTGGGTGCTCACGATGATGGCGTGCTTTCGCATCGGTGCAGTGGTGTTGCCGTGCACCGAGCAGTCGCGCGCCAAAGACTTGCGCTTGCGCTTGGAGGTGGCGCGCCCGACCTTGATCGTCGCGGACAAGCGCAACCGCGTAGAGCTTGAAGCCGCGGCACCCGATTGCCCGGTCGTGTGGGTGCCCGACGAGTCTCTGTGGGATGACTCCCCAACAGAGGGACTCGCGCGCGCAGGCGAAGGAGGGCTTACTTCGCGCGCGCGCACGCGAGTCACCCCAAATCAGAGCAACTACGCCGACCTCCAAAGCGATGACCCGGCGCTCATCACCTTCACCAGCGGCACGGCGGGGGAGCCGAAGGCGGTGGTGCATGCGCAGCGCTACCTCTACGGGCAGCGTGTTCAGGCAGAGCACTGGTTGGGGGCACATGAGGGAGACCTCGTGTGGTGCACCGCGGCGAGTGGATGGAGCAAGTCGGCGCGGAACGTGTTCATCGCCCCGTGGTTGATGGGGGCTAGAGCGCTGCTACATGACGCCCGCTTCGACCCCACCGAGCGCCTCGAGCTAATCGAACAGGAGGGGGTGAGTGTGCTGTGCATGGCACCCACCGAGTACCGGGTCATCGCCAAGCGTGTCGCGCTGCGAGCGCTGCCCTCGCTCAGGGGCATGGTGGCAGCGGGGGAGGCGCTCAACCCAGATGTGTTGAAAACGTGGAGGGAAGCCACCGGCCTCGATATACGCGACGGGTATGGGCAGACCGAGACAGGCCAGATGACCGGCATGGATATTGGGATAGTCGCCCGTGCCGGGTCGATGGGAAGAGCTCTGAGTGGAGTTCGACTCGAGGTGATCGGCGGTGAGCTGGTGGCGGACCCCAGCAGCGTTCCCACATTCTTCCTGGGGTACCTAGGGGAGGGGGTGCATAGAGCCGTCGATGGGAGCTGGACGGTGGATGACCGCAGAGACGGCGGCCCTTGGCGCACCGGCGACCGGGTATGCAAGGACGAGGAGGGGTACCTGCACTTCGAGGGACGTACCGACGATGTGATCGTGTCGGCGGGATACCGCATCGGGCCGTTCGAGGTGGAGTCGGCGCTCGTGGCACACCCCGCGGTGGCGGAGGCGGCCGCCGTGGCAGCGCCTGATGAGGAGCGCGGGTCCGTGGTACGCGCGGTGGTGGTGCTCCGCGACGGCAACGAACCCTCTGAGGTACTTGTGAGGGAATTGCAAGAGCACGTCAAGCGCGAAACCGCGCCTTACAAGTACCCCCGCATAGTGGAGTTCGCAAGCGAGCTGCCGAAGACCGCAAGCGGGAAGATCAAGCGCGCCGAGCTGCGTGGCGAGCCCGGTCTTCCCCAATGAGGATCAACTCAGGGCGACGATCGCGTCGATCTCGACCTGGGCGCCGCGCGGGAGCGCAGCCACACCGACCGCCACACGCGCGGGTGGGGAGTCGGGGAAGAACGACTCGTACACCTCCCCCACCTCCGCGAAGGCCGAGAGGTCGGTCATGTACACGGTCAGGCGCACCGCGTCCTGAAGCGAGGCACCGGCGGCGTCGCACACGGCAGTGAGGTTGAGCAGACACTGGCGCGCCTGCTCGACGGCGGTAGTCCCAACGATCTCCCCACTGGTCGGGTCAAGTGGGATTTGGCCGGAGCAGAACAGCAGCGAGCCGGCGCGCACCGCGTGGCTGTAGGGACCGATCGCGGCGGGCGCGCCAGGTGCGGTGATAGCTTCACGATCGAGCGCCATCGAGGCGCGAGCCTACAGCAGCGGCGTATCGATGCGGCCCACCATGTGCATACGTTAGATTCCGACTGGTGCAACGAACCGCGGGGACACTAGCGAGCGCGATCCTGGCGGGTATAGCTTGCATTGCTGTCGTATGCACCACCGCGCAGGCAAGTATCGCGTGGAAGCCGTGCCCCGACTCCAACAACGTCGCGTGCGCCAAGCTGGCAGTGCCGCTTGACCCAGCCGACCCCACCCAGGGGACGATCACGCTCTCCCTACAACGCCATCTCGCCCCTGTGGGCGAATCCAAAGACGCGGTGATCGCGCTCGCGGGCGGACCCGGCCAGGCGGCACTCCCGTTCGTGAGTCAGTTCGGCGCTTTGTTGGGCCCAATCCTCTCCACGCGCGATCTGATCGTGTTCGACCAGCGCGGCACCGGCCTCTCGCATCCGCTCTCATGCGCAGCCTTCGAACACGTCAAAGGCGAACTCTCGCCCACCGCGGTGGGAATCTGCGGCGGTCAGATCGGGAGCACTCGGGGCTTCTACACCACAGCCGACACGGCAGCCGACATCGAGGCGATCCGCCAGGCAGCGGGCTACGAGAAGCTCGTGCTCTACGGAACCTCCTACGGCACGAAGGTGGCGCTGGAGTCCGCCGAACGCTACCCCCAGCACGTCGA
>JBOGYB010000345.1:0-2914 GCA_050696555.1 Solirubrobacteraceae bacterium
CCTTCGTCCCACACGGGTTGGGGTGTGACGCGTTCCCGCAACCAGGTTCGGCTAGGAACAGGTGACCCTTCAACTCTTCAGAGAGCAACGGGCTCGAAGCCGTGACCGTACCGATACGCGACCCCAACGGACAATGACCCGCAACAGGACGCTCAAGCCCATCCGGCCCCTCCACTTCAGATTCCCCACCTTCGATGTTGATCCCATGCGAACCAGTCGCAGCACACGCCAACAAACCATTCGCCGAAGACGGTGAGACCGTCGTGCCCTGAGGCAACGTCACACTCGTGTCCCTCACCGGCGGTGTCGCGAAACCAGTCGGAGTGTTAGGCGACTGCGGGACACGCAACGCGACCCCATAACCCGAAGGCTCATCCGCCCGACTCGTCTCCGGTGTCACACTCAAATCCGCTGAAAAACCCAACAATCCACAACCAGTGAGACTAGGGAACACCATGCTCGAACGGTGCAACGGCAATTCCCTTGAATTCTGGTGTTCCCACGTGTCCGCTTCCACGCTAGCCTCGCGTGCCTGCGACCCCTCAGAACAATCCGTCGGATCGGTCAAAAACGCACCACGATCAAACGACACTTCTTGTTCGTTGGTTATGAAGTGTTCCTGGATGTCGCCGTAGAATGAGGCGACAAACCCGATCAGCAACGACGAGACCGGGATAC
Organism: Solirubrobacteraceae bacterium; assembly: GCA_050696555.1. Classification (GTDB taxonomy): domain Bacteria; phylum Actinomycetota; class Thermoleophilia; order Solirubrobacterales; family Solirubrobacteraceae; genus Palsa-744. The sequence goes on from JBOGYB010000345.1 coordinate 679, forward strand.
CGGGTGTCGACACCCGCACCATGTAGGTACCGTCATGGCGCACCACGCTCGCGTAAGAGACGAATATGAAACCGTTGCTCGCGAACGCGAACTCAGCCGCGTACCCCTTCTCAGGTACAAGATTATAAATACCATGCGCTACACCGAAAGGAGCGCTCACGACCAGTGGGAGGACCACGCCGATCCTGCTGCTCGGCGGGCAGTCACTCCTTAGTTGGACTGGTTCTACCAGCCCCACCTCACACTTGACAGCCACCATTGGATTGCCGAGCATCCCCAGCGGCAGGTAGAAGACGAGATTCTTGATCGCCTCAGCAGGACGCGCCGGACCCTGTACCCCTTCGGCGTACTGGGTGTTGAACATCACCGACGTCGTCAGCAAGTTCGGATGACCACCAGCCTGCGAAACCGGCGAGCCCGCGAGATCAGTCGCGCGCACTGAGAAATCGGCGATCCCGCCCGGACCAGGACCGGTCTCGCCCGCTTCGCGCGCACGAATACTGTCCTGCGCGCTCACAACAGGAGCCCCGCCCCCACTGACCGTCACACTGTTCGACAACGTTGACCCGGGAGCCACCGTGCCCGTCTCTTCGAATTCGACGTACTTGGCTTCAAACCCGCCCGGCGCGACCGGTTCACCCAACGGACACACCACTTCACGGGTACCTTCACCCGCGCAACCAAAGGCCCCCGCTTCACGGGAAACAAGACCTTCTGGCAGCACGTCGCGCATGACCGCTCCAGGTTCGCTGGCCGTCCCGCCCGTGTTCTCGACTATCACGATGAACCGGCCCTGATGCCCCGCGCCCACCGGCAGCACCGAGGGCACACCCGCGATCGACACCCCCCACGCCGGCACGGGCGAACCCGCCGCCACAGCCGACCCAGCCAACAACGCAGCGAACAGGATTACAGCGCTCATCAGCACCATGACGGCACGCACGCATGCAACGACCCGAAGGCGATGCGCCACCATTGGACTATCTGGTTGGGCCTTGATCGGTGTGTGCGTGCTCATGCGTTCCTCCCACCGCGGCGTGCGGTCCTAGATTTGTATCTCCTGCGCGCCAGCGCTTCACAAGAACGCCTATGACGCACAGAACCCCTCCTACAAGCCCTCAACGCCCTCGCGAGCTTCACCGCCCGCGCACTACGCGGAGATGGCTTACCACCCCTCACCACAACCGTCGGTGGTAGCGTCACGTTTCCGGCGCCTGACAGCACGGTGCTGTCCGGGAGCGCCAACGCGGGCGGCGGCCCGAACGGAGCTTCACAATCACCCGCTTCACAAGACGCACCCCGCGATGGCGGCGCGAACCCACCCTCTACACGAGCGTCATACGTATCGAACTGGCCCCCGTCGAGATCGCTCGCGAGCAACGGATCACCCGTCCTGAACAGCACATTATCCCCCGTCGCGTCGATACCCTGGAACTGCACCCCAAAAAGTCCTTTGTAACTGTGGATATCCTGCCCGTCGGAGACCAAGTGGACGCTGCCTTCAGACAGCGCTCCCGCCGTCCGGAACTCGTACAAACTGGTGCTCGGGAACAGCGTTGCCGCCAACGGCGACGTTGCGCGAACGCTCAACCGACCCGCCGTCTGAAAGGCGACGACATGCCCATCGGCTGAAACGTTCAGCAGACTGCTCGTCGTTTTGAAATCAAGATCAGCCCCGTGTTTGGAATCGCGACTTGCGAAGAAAGGCTTGTTGATCCCGATGTTGACGCCGTTGCCGTCTTCGTTGAAGCCGTCTTCGCCTTTGGTGACCCTCACTAGTTCCGCGGCTTCACCATCTTTGCCGCCTTCGCCTTCCCCGGGCGCCCTGTACTCGAACAGTTGAGTCACCGAGGAAGTATCGTCAGCGAGCGTCGTCAAACCCGGCTTCGAACTGGCAAACAGCAGAAAACGTCCGCCCGGACCGGTGATCTGCACAGTCCTTACGAAATTCCTTAGCCAGTCTTCATCCTCCAGGCCCAGCGTAACCACGAACACTGTCTTTTTCGTCGCCGCGTCATAGACGTACATGTTCGGCTGTCCTTCTTCTGGCAGAGCGCCATATACGTTCGCTCCCGCGGACCCGATCGCCACACGCGAGACGTAATACACGCGCGACCCATCCCCCGCGACCCGAGCAACACCCATCACTTCCCCACCCGTAGACACAACCTTCAAACGACTGCCCGCAGGCTTAGCAAAATCATACAAATACAGGTTACAGCCGCTGCCTTTAGGC
>JBOGYB010000346.1:0-2914 GCA_050696555.1 Solirubrobacteraceae bacterium
GGGGATGGGGAGGGGGTTGGAGGCGATCCTGAATGTCTCCGGCGAGTCAGGGACGGCTGACGAGCTAAGAGAGTTGCCGGTGGAGCTGATTGTCCCCAACCCCAATCAGCCGCGCAGAAACTTCGACGAGGAGGCGTTGAACGCGCTCGCGGGGTCACTGGGCGAGCGCGGAGTGCTCCAGCCTGTGCTGGTGCGACCGAAGCCGGGGGGAACGTACGAGCTCGTGGCCGGCGAGCGGCGCTGGCGGGCCGCTCAGATCGCCGGATTGTTGGAGATCCCGGCGCTTGTGCGGGCTCGCGACGACGCAGCCACGTTGGAGTTGGCGCTGATCGAGAACATGGCGCGTGAGGACCTCAACCCGATCGAGGAGGCCCGCGCGTGCGAGGCGCTGGTGGAGGAGCTGGGGCTGACCCGCGAGGAGGTAGGGAGACGCGTGGGGCGCAGCAGGGTGGCCGTGTCGAACCTGATGCGGCTGCTCGACCTTCCCGACGAGACGATCGAGCTGCTAGAGCAGGGTGGTCTCAGCGAGGGACATGGGCGCGCGCTGCTGCTGGCAGAGGATCACACCGCGCGACGCCGGTTGGGGCGTGACGCCGCGCGGGAGGGGTGGACGGTGCGCACTGTGGAAGCTCGAGCGCGGGATGAGAACAATAGGGGGGAGGAGAAGGGGGAGAAGCGCCCGCGGAGCAATCGTCGCAGTGTGCACCCCGACCAGGAGGAGGCCGCGGTGGCGATAGCAACCACGCTCGAAACGGCCCTGGGGGCGGAGGTTCGGGTGAAGGTCGAGAAGGACGGCTACCGTGCCGAGCTGTCGTTTACAAGCCCGGAGGAAGCGCTTGAGTTGGTGCGCCGGCTTGGCGCCGGCGCCACCGCCTGACGCCTGCGCTGGCAGTCTGCGGACGCTAGAATCGGCCACCGCGGGCGATTAGCTCAGTTGGTTAGAGCGCTTCTCTGATAAGGAAGAGGTCCCTGGTTCGAATCCAGGATCGCCCATCGAAGGTTCGGTCGGGAAGGCGCATGGATACTGGAGGTTTGTGCCGTCGCCCGTCGATTGCCTGGACGTCGCATCGGCCAGAATATGCCCGACTCTGGGCTCAGCGGTCATATGCGTCGCCACGGGGCTTGACGGCCGTCACCACGATTACGCTGGCATCGGAGTCGAGACGGATGAGGGCTCGCCAATCACCGACGCGCAGACGCCACTCGCCCGGTCGGCCCTTGAGACTGCGCACGTCGCCTGCTGGCAGTCGCTCGATCGCCGCGAGGATGCGTTCTCGTTCGTTACGGGGCAACTTGCGCAGGGACTTCGCGGCAGCGGGCGCGATCACCACGTCCCACTCGGGCAGTTCAGGCGTCAGCGTTAGGCTCCGCGCGCAACTCGGCTACGTTGATCGCCTCACCTCGCTGGTAGGCCGCCCAGCCTTCCTCGGACGCCGCTCGATCATCCCCGGTGTAGGGCTCGTCGTCAAAGGGAGCAGCCTCAAGGGCCGCCAGCACCGGGTCCTTGGCGCGTGCCAGCAGGACCCCGGCAGGGTCCACGCTCTCGTCGGGCAACTCATCAACAAGGCGGTGCAGATCGGCTCGCGTCATGGCCTAAACGTAGCACCAGGACCGCGAGGCGACGAGACGATCGCGTGCTCGTAGCGTCAGCTTCAGCAGTGCCCGAGCGGAGGGCTCCGGTAGCAAATTGGTAGCACGCAGGAGCCCACTCCGAACCGCATCTGGCTTCAACAAGCCAGATAGGCCGCCGTGAAGTCAATCCCCTGATAAGGAAGAGGTCCCTGGTTCGAATCCAGGATCGCCCATTGCTATACGGCCCTCCGGGTCTACGCGTCCCGAGCAATAACCCGGTCCGTCGCCACCGCCTCACCGGTCTGCGTGTCTGGGTAGACGACGATTACCGTGGGTGTGCCGCCGAACCAGGCGGACATCTCGCCCTCGCCTACATACTCAGCGGCTCGTGGGGAGCCGTCGCTTTGCATGACCCACACGTCCTGGCCACGGTGAAAGAGGCTGTCGCCGATCTCGTTCATCGAGAGCCTGTTACCCAGGATCGGCCGCTCGCAGTCCGACGGTGCTATCGAGCTGGGTGCGCCGCCGGCCGGTGCTACAACCGCGCTATCACCAGCCCCGCCGCGAGCAGCACCATGCCCGAGGCACACGCCATCAGGGCCCCCTCCATCGGAACTGCGATGCTCCTCGTGCTCACCTCCGCCACGCTCCCGTCCTTCAGCCGTCGCTCACCGTGCACCCACTCCGTGCGGCGGCGCAACTCGCGCACCGGGGTGCTCAAGCGCCGCTGAGCAACGCTCAACATGAAGCATGCGCCCCCCACCAGCACCCCCTCGACGCGCAATTCCTGCGCCTGTGCCCAGAAGGCTGTAAGCACAGGGAACGCCCCCCACGCGAAGGCGAACCACCCATTCGAGTGCATCTTCCCGCCGAAGAGCTCCAGGTTGTAGGCCACGGTCAGCCCCACCCCCGCGCCCACAAACGCAAGCAACCACATGGAGATCGTCACCGCTCCCACAACCCCGATTGCGGCCGCACCCGCGAGCGACACCACCGCCAAAGCCACGAGCGAACGGTCGGATACACGCGTCCCCAACGGTCTGCCATGCAACTCGTCTAGCGCGTGCGCCGCCACCCCCACCCCGAGAAAGAACGCTACCAGTGTCCACACCAGCCGGTAGCCGTAGAAGTGCGGCGCCACTGTCGCCCCAATCGCCACGTAGCTCAGGTGCCAAGCGGTGTAAGGCGGATGCAGCAATGTGAGCGCGTCTCGCCAACCTCCGGGCCGCAGGGCGTAGAAAGCGGGCCGCTCAAGCCGGGAGTGGGTCGCCACCGGCGCCTGCTATCTCCGCCATCGCGCCGGTGGGGCTTGTGTCCCCCGGCTCATCGACCGCCTTTGTCC
>JBOGYB010000347.1:0-2903 GCA_050696555.1 Solirubrobacteraceae bacterium
GCACTGCCCCTCCGGGGGCTTCCCCAGCAAGGCCACGATCGACTTCGCCGACGGCACTTCGCTCACGGTCAAACCAATCGTCCCCTGCCCACACGGATGAGCACACCCAACGCCCACACTCCCGCCTCAACCGCGCGCAGGTCACTACTAGCACTGGCGCTGTGCATGGGGGTTGCCGCGAGCGTTGGAGCTACCCCCGCGCGCGCTCACCCCTCGGCAACCATCTCCCCAATCCTTCGCCTCAGCCCGCACGGTAGTGGGGCACTCGACCTCAACCTTCGCTTCTCAGACGAAGAAAGCGAGGAAGGCGTCCCCTCCCCGGTGAGGCACACTCTGCTGCGCTTCCCTGTCGGTCTCAACGTGGAAATACCCCTGCTGCGCAGCTGCAACGCGGCCCGCCTGCGGGCACACGGCCCCAGCGCCTGCCCACCCCAATCGCACATCGGCGGGGGGCACGCGCTCGCCGAGGTTCACGCCGGCTCTCAAACGATCACCGAGCACATAACCCTGTGGGTGTTCCTCGGTCCGCTTGACAATCTCTCGCCCACCTTCCTGATCCTTGGCCGTGGCTACACACCCTTCGCCGAGCGCGTCGTGCTTTCCGGCTCGGTCATCTCCGACACCCTCCCGTTTGGGGAAGACCTCGCGCTGAGCATCCCTGCGATCCACACCCTCCCGCTGGAGCCCGACGCCTCGATCGTGAGCATGTCGCTGTTGGTGGGCTCCACCTCCCCCCATGCCTCCCACGCCGCCACGGTCGTCGTCCCCCACCGCTGCCCCGCGGGGGGTTTCCCCTTTGCCGCCACGTTCACCTACGCCGACGGCTTCACCGGCCAGGCATTCGCCACGGCCCACTGTCCACGATGAAACGAGAGAAAGCAGGTCTCCAAATGCGCCACAGAAGCCGTGTTCCAGCAACACTCCTTTTCACTCTCGTTACCGCAGCGACGCTCGCGGCATACCCATCCGGCGGAGCCTCCGGCGCCAAGCCGGCACGCGCAGGTGACCCGTCCGCATCCTCTACGCGGACGATCTCACTCAACGAGCGCGCCAACCTGCACCTCACCAGCAAGCACGGCTTCACCCTCAACGAGCAGGGAGCCGCTACCGGCACGTTCAAAGGCACGATCTACGTTCACCTGAAGATCGTGTCCACGAAAAAGGTGACCGCTGAAGTGAATATCTACCCCTCCTCGGGCGGCTCGATCTCGAGCACAGCCAGCGCCGCCTATCGCCGCGAAGGGGCCATCGGGAGCTTCTCCGGCTCGCTATCCATCGCGCGCGGGACCGGCTCCTACAGCCACGCCCGCGGCTCGGGGTTGAGCTTCAGCGGCACCATCGCCAAGTCAAACGACGCCGTCACCGTGCACGTGAGCGGCAAAGCATCGGTCTGAGGATCGCGCACGGAGGAGGAGGTCATCGAGATGTTGGAGCTGAGGGAGCTTGTAAAGCACTACCCGTCGGTAGGCGGGGAGACGGTGCGGGCCGTGGACGGTGTGTCGCTCAAGGTGGGAGGGGGTGAGATGGTGGCCCTTTACGGCCCCTCGGGGTCGGGGAAGACCACGCTGCTTTTGATGGTGGCGACGCTGCTCGCCCCCACCGCCGGGGAGGTGCTCATCGGAGGGCGCGAGGTCTCCTCGCTCTCAGAGCGCGAGGCGTCACACTTCAGGTTGACCCAGCTCGGGTTCATCCGTCAGAACTTCGACCTCCTCCCCGGGGTCACCGCGATCGACAATGCGGTGCTGAAGCTGTTGAAGGCAAAGCGCTGGCGTGAGGCCCAGAAGGAGGTCAAGCCGCTGCTCGAGCGCCTCGGGCTCGGCGACCGGTTGCACCACCGCTCGGAGACCCTCTCGATGGGGGAGCGCCAGCGCGTGATGATCGCCCGCGCGCTCTCCACCCAGCCCTCGATGCTGCTCGCCGACGAGCCCACCGGCAGCCTCGATACGCAGCGCGGGCGCGAAGTGCTGGAGTTGCTGCGCGGGTTGTGCCGCGAGCAGGGGGTGGCGGTTGTGCTCGTCTCCCACGACCCAATGGCCGCCCACTACGCCGACCGCGTGTACGCGCTGCGTGACGGTCGCCTCTCAGACTACGACACCGACCGAGTTTCCCAGCTCGCCGACCACCCCCCGGTCGGCGTCATGGGAGGGCCCGCGATCCCCGCCGACCGTTCGCCGTCGGTCGGCGGGGTGGCGGCGCAGCCGTGAAGCTCTCAAACGCACTGCGCCTCTACCGCGTGCGGTTGCGCGCGCGGTGGTTGCAGGAGTGCTTTGCCGTGGTGGGCATCGCCGCCGGGGTGGCGTTGCTGTTCGCCTCGCAGGTGTCGAGCTCGAGCCTGCAGAGCTCGGTCTCCCAGCTCTCGCACGGGATCGTGGGAAGGGCAACGCTCGAGATGATCGCGCGCGACCCACACGGCTTCCCCGAATCGATGCTCACACGGGTGCGCCACACTCCGGGTGTACGGGTGGCCGCGCCACTGCTGGAATCCGGCGCGAATGCCGTCGGCCCCAAGGGCCACGCCTCGGTGGAGCTGGTGGGCGCCGACGAAAGCCTTTCCCGGCTGGGAGGGGTGCTCGTGCGTCACACCGACCTCGCCCCCTTCGGGGGGATCGGCGCGGTGGTGCTCCCCGCCCCCCTCGCCCACACGGTGGGTGTCACCAAATTCGGTCAGGAAGTCACCCTCCAGCTTGCGGGCCGCTCGACGCAAGCGCCGCTCTACGCCCAGCTGCACGCCAAGCAGATCGGCGCGTTGGTGGCGAACCCGATCGCGATCGCCCCACTCTCCTTCGCGCAGGAAATGACAGGCTTGACGGCACGAGTGAGCCGCATCTTGGTGCAACCCGCCCCCGGCGCACAAGCCCGGGTGCGGGCCGCGCTCACTACCCTCGCCGCCAGGCGCATCGACG
>JBOGYB010000348.1:0-2902 GCA_050696555.1 Solirubrobacteraceae bacterium
GCACGGTCGGCTCCACATAGCGTTGGAAGAAGCGGTCGGCGCGTTCGATCTGGGAGGGGTGGGTGGGCATTATTTTAATCTTGGCGCCGTGGCGTTCCATCAGCTCCAGTCGCCCCCCGCGGCCGACGGCGTAGGCGACCCAGGAGCCCACCATCGAGCCGATCAGGCCCGCGAGGACGATGCCGGTCATCGTCATGTGGTGGCTTGACCCGCTCTGAGAGGGGTCGGCGACGGCGAATCCGGCGAACAGCATCACCGCCTCGGAGGGGATGGGGATGCATGCGCAGGAGAGCGCCATCAGCACGAAGATCCCCGGCAGGCCGGCTTCGCGGATGAAGTGCGAGGTTTCGTCGACCACCGTTTCGGAGATCGACGCGAGCACGAAGAGGTGGAGCATGTGGCGCAACGATACCTGCAGCCCGGTCGCCATCCGCCGGTGAGCGGCTGCCATGAGCCTGCTGTGCCCCGTCGCTGTCGCTAGCGTGCCCGTGTCATGCGTGTGTGGATCGACCTCACCAACAGCCCCCACGTGCTCGTGATGCGCCCGGTGATCGAGCTGCTGCGCGAGGACGGCCACGAGGTGAAGGTGACCGCGCGCGATTACGCCCAGACCCTGCAACTGCTCGACCGCTTCGAGCTCGAGCACACGGCGATCGGGCATCACCGCGGGGAGCGCTTGGCGGACAAGGCGGTGGGGTTGGTGTCGCGCTCGGCGGCGCTGGTGCGGTGGGCGCGAAGCGAGATGCGCGCGGCCGGTGCACGCTTCGACATCGCCCTCGGTCACGGCTCCAACGACGTGAGCGTGGCGGCGCGGCTGCAGCGCATTCCCTGCTCTACCACCTTCGACTACGAGTGGGCGGCGGTGCAGCACCACGTCAACTGCCGTTTGGCGCAGGCGGTGGTGGTGCCCGAGGCGATCCCCCCCGAGCGTTTGCATCGGTACGGAGCGGAGCGCAAGATCCACACATACGAGGGGTTGAAGGAGGAGTATTACCTCGCCGATTTCGATCCCCACCCCGGCGTACTGGATCAGCTTGCGCTCGATCGCACGCGGGCGATCGTGGTGGTGAGGACCCCGCCGGAGGTGTCGCTCTACCACCGTTTCGAAAACGACCTCTTCGCAGATGCGCTCGCTCGCCTGCGCGAGGCCGCGGCAGCGGAGGGGGTGCAGTCGGTGGTGATGCCACGCACAGCCACCCAGCGCGAGCAGTTGCGAGAGGTGCCCGGCTTTACCGTGCCCGAGAATGCGATCGACGCGCAATCGCTGATTGCCTACGCCGACCTCGTGATCTCCGCGGGAGGCACGATGAATCGCGAGGCGGTGGCACTCGGCACGCCCGTGTACACCACCTTCGAGGGTCGTCTCGGGGCCGTCGACGAGCGCCTCTTGGCCGAGGGGCGCCTGCGCAAGCTCCTCGACGCGGGTGAGCTAGAGCTCGCCAAGCGCGACTCCTCGGTCGGAGCGGACGGCAGTTCGCGCATCCGCCGCGACCCCCGCCGGTTGGTCGAGCTGTTGCTGTCCCCGCTCTCCTTCTGAGGCTCCCCCTTTGGACGGGTGGGCCCGATTCCCGACTAGGCGCGATAAATCCCTAGAATCAGGGCCAATGCGCCGACGGATCAGTGCGCCGGCTATCTCCCTCACCCGGCACTCGCTACCGAGGCTGGCGGTGGATGGCGCGCTCGTGGCGTTCGCCTACTGGGCGGCGTTTGAGCTGCGCTTCGACCACGGCCCCACCGGGCGCTACTCGATCCTGCGCGAGCGCACCCTCTGGTGGGTGCTCGGAGGGAGCGTCGCGGTGCTGCTGCTCTCGCGCGTCTACCAGCGTCGCTGGCGCTACGCCTCTCAGCGTGACTATGAGGCCATTGCGCGTGGGGTGACCCTGATCACCCTGCTGACGGTAGTGAGCGTCGACGTTCTGCGCCCCGTGCAGCACGTCAGTCGTCATGGAACCTCGACGATCGGCCTGCCCAACGGGGTGATAGTGCTCTTTTTCCTGCTCTGCCTGCTGTTTTTGATCGGGCTGCGGGTACTGGCCCGCAGTCTGCACGAGCGCCGGCCACTGGAGGCCTTCCGCGGCACCTCGACTGGGGAACGCAGTGTCTTGATCGTTGGAGCCGGCGACGGAGGACGCCTGGTGCTGCGCGAGATCACGCGCAACCGCGGTCTGGGCCTCACCCCGGTGGGCTTTCTCGACGACGACCCACGCAAGATCGGCCTGCGCGTCGATGGGGTGCGGGTTCGCGGCAACACGCAGGGCGACCTGCCGCGCATCCTCGATGACGCAGAGCCCGACGAAGTGATCATCGCTATCCCCTCGGCGCCCGGGTCGACCAGGGCGCGCGTGGTCCGCGAGTGTCGTGCGCGCGGCATACCGGTACGCACCCTGCCGACAGTGTTCGAGTTGCTGCAGGGACGCGGCGCACTGAAGTTGCAGGTTCGCGAGGTGCGCGTGGAGGATGTGCTGGGGCGCGAGCCCGTGCATGTGGAGATCGACCGTGTCGGTGCCTACCTGGCCGGCGAGACAGTGCTCGTAACCGGCGCTGGTGGCTCGATCGGGTCCGAGCTGTGTCGCCAGATAGCGCGTGTGGGGGCAAGGCGGATCGTGTTGCTCGACCACGCCGAGGACAACCTGTTCGAGATCCAGCGGGAGCTCGAAGAGGAGCGTCATGTGCAGCCGTCGGTCCTAGCAACCGTGCTAGCCGACTGCAAGGAGGAGGACCGTGTCTCGGAGATCTTCACCCGGTATCGGCCAACCACGGTCTTTCATGCCGCCGCCTACAAGCACGTCGGGCTGATGGAGGCAAACCCGGTCGAGGCGGTGCGCAACAACGCGCTGGCCACACGAGTGGTGGCGCGCGCCGCCGGGCTGCTGGGTGCCGGGCGCTTCGTGCTGGTCTCCAC
>JBOGYB010000349.1:0-2880 GCA_050696555.1 Solirubrobacteraceae bacterium
GAAGTACACGCCGTCATTTGACTCGAGCGAGGCCGCCAGCGCCTCAGTTTCGCTCGCGCGCTCGATCACCCCCAGCCCGTCGCGCAGCCATTGCACTGCGGCGCCGGTCACGAAGATCGACGCCTCGAGCGCATAGGAGGTGGCTCCACCCACCCCCCAGGCGACCGTCCCGAGCAGCCCCTCCACCGGCTCGGGGGCGAGGTAACCGGTGTTCATCAGCGCAAACGAGCCGGTGCCGTACGTGTTCTTGCCCATCCCCCGGTCCACGCACGCCTGCCCGAAGAGGGCCGCCTGCTGGTCGCCCGCCACACCCGCCACCGGGACGGCGTGGCCGTGAAGCGCCTCCGGATTGGTTTCTCCCAAGACCCCGGCACTCGGCGCCACACGCGGGAGGGAGCGCTCGGGGATGTCCAGCAACGCCAGCATCTCCGGGTCCCAGCGGCCCCGGGCGATGTCCCACAGCATCGTGCGCGAGGCGTTGGAGGGGTCGGTTACGTGCTCGCCGCACAGCTTGAAGATCAGCCACGCATCGACCGTCCCGAACACTGCCCTCCCGTCTCGCGCGCGCTCGCGCAACCCCTCCACGTTGCGAAGCAGCCACTCGATCTTCGTGGCGGAGAAGTAGGGGTCGAGCACAAGCCCCGTACAGGCACGCACAAGCGGCTCGTGACCTGAGAGGCGCAGCTCCTCACAACGGTCTGCCGTGCGGCGGTCCTGCCATACGATCGCCCGGTGCAGTGGCTCGCCCGTGGCGGGGTCCCAAACGCACACGGTCTCGCGCTGGTTTGCGATTCCCACAGCCACGAGCTCCCCCGGGCGCGCTTGGGCGTCGGCCAGCGCCTCCCCCGCGACAGCCTGGGTTACCCCCCAGATCTCAGCAGCGTCATGCTCCACCCACCCTGGTCGAGGGAAGTGTTGGGCAAACTCGCGGTAAGCCCTCCCCACCGGCTCCGCCCGCTCGTCGAAGACGATGCAGGTAGTGCCCGTTGTCCCTTGATCTATGGATAGGAGCATCGTGCCCTCGCTCACCGAGGTCTCTGTGGGCGCTGTCGCGACATACGCGAACCCGAGCCTACCGACGCTTGGCGTACACGCGCAGGAAGTCGATCAACTGGCGCCCGCGATGGACGAACCCTGCCACGGTCTTGCCTGTGGCACGATGCGACAGTCCCAATTCGACCTCCCCTACACGCGCTCCGGCGCGCGATGCGTCGATGGTCATCCCGATCTCCATGCCATACCCGCCCGCGAAGGGCAACGTCCGGGCGAGCAGGCCCGCCCGCATCGCCCTCTGGCCGGAGATGGGGGCCTCGAGCACGAGACCGCACCGCCGCTTGATGGCCCAGCGGGCAAAGCCGACAGCGACGCCGAGCCCACCGCCGACCCGCTTGGAGAAGGCCGCCACAGCCAGGTCCGCCTGGCCTGAGCGCACCGCTTCCACGAGCGGTGCCAGCCGCGCGGCGGAGTCGCCCAGATCGCCGTCGCACAGCAACACCACCCGACGCTCGTCGTTTCCGGCGCTCGCGAGCGCCGCCCGCGCCGCAAGCGTCATCGCCCCGCCCTTGCCCACCACGCGCTCGCTGCGCACCACCGTCGCACCGGCTCGCCCCGCGATCTCCCCCGTGCCATCGGACGAGCCGTCGTCCGCCACCCACACCGGGGCGCCGGGAAAGGCTTCGGCCAGCGCGAGAAGGGTCGCGGCGATGCGGTCGGCCTCGTTGTAAGCGGCGACGAGCACGAGCACATCGGCGTCCGCGTCGGTTGGGTGGGTCGAGGCCATCATCGATCGGGGGCGACGGCTATTGTCCCCCACCGTCATCCAACGGCGTCTCCACCTGCTCAGGCGGGGACGCCGTGTCCCAGCGGCTCCCCAACCTTCTGAACACAGGGGAGACCGTTCCAACGGCATCCCTTGGAGGTCAGGCGTGGCTGAGGTAGAGGCTCACATCACCGGCACGGTATGGAAGATCGAGTGCGCCGTCGGCGATGAGATCGAGGAGGGTGACACCGTGGCGATCCTCGAGTCGATGAAGATGGAGATGCCCGTCGAGGCCGAAGACTCCGGCACAGTCACGGAGATCCTCTGCGAGGAGGGCCAGGCGGTCAACGAGGGCGACGCGCTCGTAGTGCTCGAGTAGGCTCCTGCCGACCCTACACACATCGCTCGGATAGCGTTCGCGTTTCGATGCCATCTGAGGTCCCCACACGAGAGCTCGCCGGCGGGAAGCTGCTAGTCGACGAGCCCGTCACCGGTGTAACCCGCCTGACGATCTCAAACCCCGAGAAGCGCAACGCGCTCGACCACCCCATCCTCGACGCCATCAGCGCCACGCTCACCGAGCTGAGCGCCACCGAGTCGAAGACACGCTGCGTGATCGTGACCGGCGCGCACGGGATGTTCTCGGCCGGATACGACATCGGCGAGATCCCTGACGGTGAGTTCGAAGAGCGGGCGGAGGCGCTGGTGGCACACCCCTTCACCGAAGCCATCGATGCGTTGGAGGCGTTCCCCTACCCCACACTCGCCACCCTCCCCGGCCATACGATCGGCGGGGGCCTCGAGCTCGCGCTCGCCTGCGATATGCGAGTCGCCAAGGAGGGCATCAAGCTCGGCATGCCCCCCGCGAAGCTCGGGCTGGTCTACTCACACACCGGTCTGGGACGGTTCATCGACGCGATCGGCGCGGCGCGCACGCGCGAGCTGTTCCTGCTCGGCGGCTACATCGAAGCACCCACGGCCCTTGCCTGGGGGCTCGTCAACCGTGTGGCGCCCCCGGAGGAGCTCGACGCGATGTCGCTCGACATCGCGGGAGAGCTGGCGGGCAACGCTCCACTCTCGCAAGCGGGCAACAAGCGCGTTATCGCCGCGCTTCTCGACGC